>DXBS01000078.1 GCA_019116405.1 Candidatus Gallimonas intestinigallinarum
TAGCGCGCCTCGGGAAAGGCGCACGCCGCCTACAGCGCGCGGGAAAGCGCCGCATCGATCACGGCGCGGCGGGCGGCAAGCAGCTTTTTCCTGCAATCGAGCGCGGCGAGCGTCTCGCGGCGCTCGATGCGCTCCTGCGCCTCTGTCTCCAGGGTGCGGCGCCCCTCTTCCAGCTTTGCCTGCGCGGCTTTTTCCGCCTCCGCTTTCATGGCGTCCGCGCGCGCCTGCGCATTTTGCGTGCACTGTGCCGCCTGCGCATTTGCGTCGGCTATGATCTTTTGAACGATCGCCTCTTTTCCTTCCATATTAGCTCCTTAGATCGAGAGCGTGAACAGCAGGGAGACGACCAGCCCGAAGATGGCGTACGTCTCGACCATCGCGGGGAACATGATGAGCTTGCCCGAGAGCTTTTCGTCCTTTGCGACGGCATAGATGCAGCTCACCGACGTCTTGCCCTGATAGATCGCGGAGATGAGCCCCGTGACAGCGAGCGGCATTGCCGCGGCAAAGACCAGCCAGCCCTGTTCGAGCGTCGCAACGTCTGCCGCAACGCCCTGTCCGACGAGCGCCATGACAAAGCCGTAGAGGCCCTGCGTCGCGGGAAGCAGCACAAGGACCATGACCTTGCTGAACTTCTTGGCGTCCTCCGTGAGCACGCCCGCCGCCGCGGAACCCGTCTTGAAGAGTCCGATCGCCGAGCCGACGCCGCACGCCGCCGCGCAGATCGCAAGCCCGATGTAGGCGATAACCTGACCAATCATAAATGAAAAACCTCCGGTTGATTTATTCGCTAAAACAGATATATTCCACCCGCGAGCCGAGAGGGGTAAAGAGCGTCCCCTCGCCCGTGTAGAATTTGGAGAAGAACTCAATGTATTGCAGGCGGCAGTCGTGAATGTACGCGCCCAGCACGCCCATTGCAAGGTTAAACGCATGCCCGATGAACATGACGACGGGGCCGAACACATAGCCGAGCGCCCCCGCCGCCAGCAGGTCGACGCCGATCGCGTTGAACTGCTGTGCGATGATCATGCCCGAAAGCATCAACCCGAACAGACGAGCATAGCTGAGAACGTCCGACAATAAGTTGATGATGCCGTACACCGCGCCAAAGCCCTTGGTGAACTTGCCGAGCAGTTTTTCCTTTCGCCCCGCGGTGAGCGCCGCGCCCGCAAGCCCCACGCCCAGCATGATGACGCCGGGCAGCGTCATGACGTCGAAAAAAGCGACGACGTTCGCGGGCACGGGGATCTCAAAGTACCCCGTAAGAAAGTTGAAAACCGCGAAAAACAGACCGATGTCAAACAAGATCCAGGTAAAGGAGTCGCAGACCGCGTCCAGAATGTGCCCTTTGCGGATGCTGTTGACCGCGTTCAGAACATAGCCGACCGTGATCTGCAACAGCCCCAGGGCAAGACAGCCCAACAAAATGATCAGCACGTTCGTGCGGCTGCCCGACGAGGGATCGGGCAGGAACGAATACAGCGAAAAGCCGAAGCACGAACCGAACAGCGCGCCGAAGATGACCGTGAACACGCCCCCGTAGGTGAGGATGGCGGCAAGTTTTCTGACACCGTCGTTTGCCTTTCTCGTGCGCACGACGAACAGTCCGCCCAAAAAGAGCAGCACGCCGTAGCCGATATCCGCCATGATCAGCCCGAAGAAGATCATGAAGAAGAAAAAGACAAAGCCGTTGGGGTCAAATTCGCGGTAGTCGGGCACGGAGTACATGTTCGTGATGAACTCCGCCGCCCTGGCAGGCCCCCTGTTTTTGAGCAGCGTCGGCGGCGTGTCCTCCTCGGTCGGCGCGAAGAACTGCAGATAGTATGCCTCCGTCTCTGCGGCGATCGCCGCGCGGACGCTCTCCTGTTCCGCTTCGGGGATGTACCCCTGCGCCGTGAAAGTCGCCTTTGTACGGAAAAATTGCTCCGAGGCCTCTGCCTTTTCCAGTTCGGTGGACAGATAGTCGGCGAAAATTTTCAGATCCTTCAACGCCGGGGCATCCTCCCGCGCATGGGCAACGATGTCCGCCTCCTCCTTGCCGAGGCGCGTTTCCTCTTCGGAAAGGCGCTGCATCTCCTCTTCCGCCGTCCTTTCGCTCCGGAAGGGGCAGCGCACAAAGCCGCAATCGGTCAGCACGGCAGAAACGCGGTCCGCCGCTTCCCGATGACAGAACACGGCAAGCGGAAAGACGTTCCCATCCGCGCCGTTAAAATAGAGGGAGGCGGAGGCAAGCGATTCCTCCTGCAAAAAGCCCTCCAGCGCGGGAAGCTTTGCCTCCTCGATCAGCCCGAAGAAGCAGCAGGTATTGCGCGTATCGGAAAAGGCGGAAAACTTGTCCCCGACGCCCCGATAGGGCGCATATTGTGCGCTCTGCGCGATGAGCTTGCTCCGCGCCGCCCTGCACGCCGTGAGCGCTTCGGAGCACTCCTCGGCCCGCGCGACGACTTCCATCAGCTCCCCTTCCCGTGCCGCGATCGAAAGAAATTCCGCATAGGACAGCACGAACTGATCGCGCAGCGCCTCTTTGAGCGCGCCGTCCTTTTCGGGTACGGCGTCCGCCTGCGTGCTGAGGAACGCGATCGCCTTTTTGACGCGCGAAAGCTGCGCCGAGAGCTCCTCTGCCTTCGTTTCGCCCGATGGCTCGGGCGACTTCCCCGCAAAGGTCAGCTCGACGCACCGCGTCTTCTGCAGCGCCGCAAGCAGACGCGTACGCTCTTCTTCGAGCGCCGTCAGCTCAAATTTTGACATCGTGACGATCATTCGCCAAACACCTTCCGCACGACCATGTCCGCCGCCTGCGGGAGCATGTCCTCGCAGGACGCGCGAAGCGCCTCTGCCCGCGCCGCGCCCTCATTGCAGATCTGCGCATAGCGGGACTGTGCCGCTTCCTCCGCCGCGGCGAGCCGCTCTTCCTGTTCGGAAAGCATGCGCGCCTGCGCGTCGGCAGCGATCTTATCGGCGGCAGCTTCGCCCTCCGCGAGGATGCGCCCCGCTTCCTGCTCGCCCGCGCGCACGATCTCCTCCGCGCGCGCCTCCGCCTGCAAAATGGTATCAATCACGTCGTTCATGGTTTTTCTCCCGATCGCCGCCCGTTCCGTCCTGTCATAAGGCAGAACGACGGCTTTCTTCGACCGATCATATGTCCATTATACCAAAGGAATGGGGCACCGTCAAGTATTTGGATAATTTTGTAAAAAATTCACAGTTTCCGAATTTTTGACGCCATTTCACAAAAAAGATGCCGCTTGCCGCAAAAAAGTGCCAAAATCATTGACCCGGGACGCAAAGTGCATTATAATTGACAGCGTATGGTTTTTTATATCCTCTGCGGCGCATTTGCGTTGATCTCCCTTGTCACCTTCTGCCTGTACGCCCATGACAAGCGCGCTGCAAAAAAGGGAAATTGGCGCACGCCCGAAAAGACGCTGCTGCTTTTCTCTTTCTTCGGCGGCGCAATCGGCGGCAGCCTCGCCATAGCGCTTCTTCGCCACAAGACGCGACACTGGTACTTTGTTGCCGTCAATGCCATCGGGCTCATTTTGCAGATCGGTGCGCTCATTTCCGCCGCAATCTTTTTTTGAACACAAAAAACCGGCGCCGTCCGGCGCCGGTTTTTTACCAATTTATCATTCTTGCGTTTCTTCGGCCGGCGCTTCTTCCGTCTGTGCTTGTTTTTCTTCCGCGCTCTCCGCTTCCGCCTTGACCGCCTTGACGGGCTCCGCCCTTCTTGCCTTACCCTCTTCCGAAGGTGCGCTCTCAAAGAGCGACATGATGATGCCCGCCGCAAAGACGCCGATCTTTGCGAGCAGCACAAAGAAGTTGATCCAATTGATCGCCGTTCCCATATTTGCGCCAAGAGAGGCAATGCCGCTCAGAATGGCGATGAGCGCTTCGATCACAGTGAATACGAGCGTGACGATAAATACGAGCTTCGCCGTCTTGTGCAGCTGTTTATCCGCCGTTTTGGTGATGACATAGCCGCCCGCGATGACAAATGCGATGAGATGCACATAACCGCACAGCCAGATGAGTGCCTTTTTCCAGTTTCTGGTCCACAGTTCTTTCATGACAGAACCTCCATAATTTTGCCTTATTATATGCTCTTTCGGCAAAAATGTCAATAGTTGTGCAAAAAATTTATGAATATCGCTCCTTTCTTCCGCACAAAACGGAAATTGTAACCCATTTATAAAAAATATCGGCGTCTGAAAATTCCAACCTGGATTTTCAGACGCCGATCTCTCTTTTAGCATATTTCAGGAACTGATGCCCACGCATCTCGGCCACAATTGATCAATTTGCCCCCCAACATATTTTCATTGGAACGCTCTGCCTCTTGTAGGCAGAGCGTTCCTGCTTTTTGGGTATTTCCAACAAAATAATTTTGCAATGAAATTTGCCTGAACGACTTGCTTTTCTCTGATATGTATGCTATTGTTGGTATGATATTAGACGTTATGACAATGGACGAATTGCGGAGGTTGTAATGAAAGTCAGTAAGGAGATCAATGAGCTTGTGAATGCCTACTGCAGATTGCGCGACAGACAGCACGCCGTATACAGTCAATGCGCAAAGCGGCACGATTTGACGACCAATGAACTGTTCGTACTCGATATTCTTTGGTTTGCGCCCGAAGGATGCACGCAGACGGAGATCTGCGAGCGGCTCTCTTCCAACAAGCAGACGATCGCAGCAATCATAACCCGATTCTGGAAGAAGGGCTATATTGTCTACGAAGAAGTCATGGAAGACAGACGCAACAAACGCATACGCTTTACCGAGGCAGGAAAGGCTTACGCGAGCGAAATTATCCCTCCCGCAGCTGATGCGGAAAACCTTGCAATGGCAGAACTCGGGCTGGGAAATTTAACCGAACTCGTCGATCTTACGACGAGATTGACGGAGAACATGGAAAAGCAATTTGATAAAATCATAATACAAGGAGCACAACAATGACAGAATGGGAAAAAATGCTTGCAGGACTTCCAAATAACGACAGAGCGCCCGAATTGGAAGCGAGAAGACTTGTTGCAAAGAGGCTCTTCCGCGCCTACAATAAGACAACGGAAGAAGATGTGGAAGTCCGCGAAGAAATCAAGCGGCAACTGTTCCGCAGCGTGGGCAAAAATGTCTTCATCGAGCCCGATTTCATCTGTGAAATGGGAAACAATATCACCATCGGCGATCATGTGTTTATGAATTTCGGCTGTATCATCTTCGATATGGGCGAAGTGACGATCGGTGATCATGTCATGTTCGGACCGCGCGTGGGCATCTACACCACCAACCATGCCTTTGACCCGGAGGAACGCATCAACAATGGCTTAATTTAGAATATGTTTTTACAATGTCTTTTAAATCCGCATCTTTATATAGCGCTGCTAATAAAGCCGCTTCTTCTGCACTTTTTCTTGCTTCTGATGCTTTAGGCACATCGTATCCCATTAACC
>DXBS01000079.1 GCA_019116405.1 Candidatus Gallimonas intestinigallinarum
GCCGCCGAACAGGCCGATCTTGCCGCCCTTGGCGTAGGGCTCCAGCAGATCGATGACCTTGATGCCCGTCTCCAGCACCTCAACGGCGGGGGACTGCTCCTCAAACGAGGGGGCCTTGCGGTGGATCTCCCAGCGCTCCTGCGCATGGACTTCGCCCTCGCCGTCGATGGGCTCGCCGAGGACGTTGAACATTCTGCCCAGCGTCGCTTCGCCCACGGGGACGCGGATGCCGCAGCCGTCCGCCTTCACTTCCATGCCGCGGCGCAACCCCTCGCTTCCCGCGAGCATGATGCACCGCACGGCGTCTCCCTCGATATGGCGGGCGACCTCCATGACGCGCGTCTCGCCGTCCACGCTGACGCGGAGCGCCTCGCGCAGTTTTGGCAGTCTTCCCTTTTCAAATGCGACGTCGACGACCGAACCCGCGACGCGCACGATATGCCCGATATTCACGATAACTCCTCCCGATTTCGCTGTGCCTGCGCGCCCGCCGAGATCTCCGTGATCTCCTGCGTGATCGCGCCCTGCCGCACATGGTTGCAGCGCATCTGCAATTCGTCGAGAATTTTTTGCGCATTCCGGTTTGCCGCGTCCATGGCGGTCATGCGGGCGTTCTGCTCGCAGCAGAAGCTGTCCACCAGCGCGCTGTAGATAAATCCCGTCAGATAGCTGGGAATAATGTTGTTCAGCACCTCGCCGACGGACGGCAGGAACTCAAAGGGCGTGTGATCTTCCTGCGCCGCGCCCGCCGAAGAGAACTGCGCGCGGTGGAAGGGCAAAAGCCGCGTGACGCGGACCTCTGCATCCATGCCCTTGCCGAGGTCGGTGTAGATGATGAAGATCTTTTTGAGGCTCCCCGAGTCGTACGCTTCGAGCAGCACGTTTGCGATCTCGCGTGCGCGGTGCAGGGTGGGATTCTGCGCCGTGTAGAGAAAGCTGCGGCGGATGGCGATCTCGTGCCGCAGGCAGTACTGCCGCCCGTATTCGCCGACGACGAAAAATTCGACGTCGCCGCCGTGCTCCTTGGAAAGCTCGTTCGTTGCCTTGATGATATTCTGATTGTACGCGCCCGCAAGCCCCTTGTCCGCCGTCACGACCAGGCACCCGACGGGGCCTTCGAGCTTTTTTTCGCCCTGCGGCGGATAGAAATAGCGGTTCTCCACGCGCTCATCCGTGCGGAAGATGCGCTTGATCTCCGCCTGCAGCGCGGTGAAATAGGGGCGCGTGCGGCTGAGCTCCTCGCGCGCCTTGCGCATCTTCGCCGATGCGATGAGGTACATGGCGTTGGTGATCTTCTGCGTGTTTCTGACGCTCGCCATGCGCCCCTTGAGCTCCTTCATACCGGGCATTACGCGCCCTCCCTGCGGGCAAGGTATTCCTTTAAGAACTGCTCGGCGAGCGTTTCCGCCATGTGCTTGTCCTCGTCGGAGAGCTGTCCCGTCTCATCGATGGACGCGCACAGGTCTGCCGCGCCGTGCTCGAAGCGGGAGAGCATCTCCTCCTGGAAATCGCGGATTTCGTCGAGCGGGATGTCCTGCATGACATGGTGCATCGCCGCGATGAGCGTGAGGACCTGCCGCGAACGGGACATGGGGCGGTACTGCGGCTGGCGCAGAAGGCGCATCAGTCCCTGTCCGTAGGAGAGCTGTGCGCGGGTGGTGTCGTCCAGATCGGAGGCGAACTGCATGAACACCTCGATCTCGCGGTACTGGGCCAAATCGAGGCGCAGCGTGCCCGCAGCGCGCTTCATCGCCTTGGTCTGCGCATCGCCGCCCACGCGCGAGACGGAGAGCCCCACGTTGACGGCGGGGCGCTGTCCCGCAAAGAAGAGCGAGCTCTCCAGGAAGATCTGCCCGTCCGTGATGGAGATGATGTTGGTCGGAATATACGCCGAGACGTCGCCCGCCTGCGTCTCCACGATGGGAAGCGCCGTCATCGAGCCGCCGCCGCGCGCCTCGGAGAGATGCGCCGCGCGCTCCAGAAGGCGGGAGTGCAGGTAGAACACGTCGCCGGGGTACGCCTCGCGTCCCGGAGAGCGCCCCAGAAGCAGGCTGAGCGCACGGTAGGCGACCGCGTGCTTGGACAGATCGTCATAGACGATGAGCACGTCCTGCCCGCGCTCCATAAAGTATTCGCCCATCGCGCAGCCCGCGTAGGGGGCGATATATTGCAGGGACGCCGATTCGCCCGCCGACGCGTTGACAATGATGCAGTGATCGAGCGCGTCTTTTGCGCGCAGCGTCTCCACGATGCGCGCGACCGAGCTCGCCTTCTGCCCGATCGCGACGTAGATGCAGATGACGTTCTTGCCGCGCTGGTTGAGGATGGTGTCGATGGCGATGGCGGTCTTGCCCGTCTGCCTGTCGCCGATGATCAGTTCGCGTTGTCCGCGGCCGATGGGGAACATGCTGTCGATGGCGATGAGCCCCGTCTCCATGGGCTGTTTGACGGGCTGGCGGTCGATGATGGAGGGGGCGGGCGTCTCGATGGGGCGGTAGCCGCTCTCTGCGATCTCGCCCTTGCCGTCGACGGGGTCGCCCAGGGCATTGACGACGCGCCCCAAAAACTGCTCGCCGACGGGCACGCCCGCGCGCTTTTTGGTGCGGCGCACCGCGCTGCCTTCCTCGACCTGCCCGTCGTCGCCGAACAGGATGCAGCCCACCGTCTCGCGGTTTAAGTCCTGCACCATGCCGCGCGTCCCGTCCGCAAAGAGCAGGATCTCGCCGTACTCCGCGCCGGGCAGTCCGCCGACCGTCGCGATCCCGTCGCCGACGGAGAGCACCGTTCCGATCTCTTCCGCAACGACGCGGGGCGTCCAGTTGCGCACGGACTCCCTTAACAGGGGGACGATATTGCCGTTTTCGTCGGGGACCTCGGTGAGGACGTCGCGCAGCTGGCGGAACCTGCCGCTGACGCTCCAGTCATAGATCTCCGACCCCACTTCCAGGCGGAACCCGCCCGGATAGAGCGTACTCTTGCGGAACTCAAGCTCGACGTCTCCATATTTGTTGTTCAGGAACGCCTCAAACCGCGCGCGCTGGGCGTCGTCGGGCGGCGCGGCGGCAAACAGGATGGCACGAAGCTTCATTCGTTGCCTCCTTTGTCCTCTGGCGCCTTCTCAGCTGCGTCCGCGCGCTTTCCGCCGTCTTCTTTTGCCTGTGCATCCGCCGCATCCAGGAACTGGTCAAATGCCTCGGATGCCGTCTCGCGCAGGGCGAGCTTCTCCGTCGCCTCCGATGCGAGTGCGGCGATCTCGCGCCTTGCATCGCGCACGCTCTTTTCCCTCTCGCGCGCAGCGTTCTCGTGCGCCTTCTTTACGATGGCGTCCGCCTCCTCCTGCGCGGCGTTCTTGCGCAGCGCGGCATAGGCGTCCATCTCCTTTTTGGCATCAAGGCGCTTTGCCTCGATCTCCGCATCGGCGTCGGCAAGCTTTTGTTCATACTGCGCGCGCAGCTGCTCCGCTTCCGACTTTTTGCGTTCGGTCTCGGCATCCTTGTTTTCGTACTCCTCTCTGCGCTTCTGCATAAACTTGCGGACGGGCTTATAGAGCAGCAGCCACAGCCCCGCAAACAGAATGACAAAGTTGAGAAGATGCAGCAGGATCTGCTGCCAATCGATGTTCAAAGGCATAACAGCCTCCCGTTACAGTGCAAAGATAATCAGGATCGCGATGACGAGCGCATAGATGATCGCCGTCTCAATCAGGATGAGTCCCAGCATGAGGGTGGAGCGGATCTTGCCGTCTGCCTCCGGCTGACGGGAGATCGCCTCGTTGGACTTTGCGATTGCAATGCCCATGCCAACCGCGCCCGCTGCCGCCGCAAGCCCGATGGCGATGCCCGCAGCGATCGCCTTCGCGCCCGTGGAGTCCGCTTCTGCGGCTTCCGTCTCGGCGGCGGGGTTCGTGTCCTCTACTGCTTCCGCACTGACGGCGACTACGTCGTTTGCCGGGAAGCTCTCATGCGTATCGCTCATGCCAAATGCAAGCGCTGCGGCAATGAGTGCCAGGAACACGATCGTAACGATCGCGAGAATGCGTTTCATGTTACTTGTTTTCACTTTCATATGTTCACCTCAGTTTGAGTTTTTGTGCGTTTTTTAGGGGTACGTACCCTCATTTTTTTGACCGGAGGCTCCGTCACTTCGCCATAATACATTGCAGTAAGCAAGGAGAGGACGTACGCCTGAATGACGGCGTGCATCAGCGTGAACAGCACGCCGACAATGACGGGCAGGACAAAGGAGAGCGCGATATAGTAGTACACGAGCTCCGTCACGAGCATGCCGCTCAGCAGCGCGCCGAACAGACGGAAGCTCATCGAAATGGGCAGGGAGAATTCCTTGAGCGTGAGCAGCAGCCCGCGTCCCTTGTTTGCAGTAATACCGCCGACGAGGATAAAGGCATAGCTGAGGCACCCCAGGGCGATCGCGCCGTTGATGTCGGAGAGGGGGGCGGGCAGCGTGACACTGGTGTGATTGATCGTCTCCCAGGGAATGCCGACGAGCTCAAAGAGCGTTCCGAAGAAGATATAAGTGCCCGCCGCAAAGATATAGGCGCCCAGCACGTAGTTGCGATGGGGGCTGTTGCCGCGCGCCATACCGTCGAAGAATCCCACCGCCTGCTCTAAAAGAAGCTGGAACTTTCCCGGGATGCGCTTGAACTTGGGGATGACGAAGATGCGCACGATTGCCGCAAAGAGCAGGATCGCTCCCGTCACAAGGAACGCCGAGATGAGCCCGGGGTTGACGGGCAGTCCGAACAGGCTGATCTTGTCCGCTTCGTGCAGGATGGCGTCCTGCATGGTTTCCTGGATGCTCGCGTCGCGCTCGTAGAGCCCGTCCGTCAGAATGATGCCGACGAAGAGCAGCACGGCGATCGCCGGGACGACGGTCCAGAAGATGATCTTTTGTTTTTTTGACATGGCTCCCTCCTGCGGCTTGCGCCGCGTTTCCGATTTCGCCGCGTCTATTATACTCCTCTTTCCGACACGCGTCAATCGACTTGCGGCCCCTATTTTGTAAAAAAACGGATCCTGACGGTCCGTTTGTTGCGTTTTGATACAATTTTTGGTAAGAAAAGAGCATTGCACCTGGCGTCGGCGGCAAGCAATCAAGGCGGGCAGAGTGCGCTCAGAGCGGGTCGGAAAGGTCGATGACAGCCTGCGGCGCAGTAAAGCGGCGGCGGTAGTGCGCGCGGGCGCGAGCACAGACATTTTGGCAGAAGCCCTCGACTGCGGCATGATAGTCTGGGAAAAATTTGATGCAGAATGTCTCCGTCAAACCGTCCGAAAAGCGGACGTCAAGACGGATGGGGAAGTCGGGCTTAGGGACCTCCGCAATGATGCGCCTGCGGGTCAGGGAGCGCTCTACGAGGCGCTCATAGGCGAAAGCGTCGCGCTGCTCAAAGGTCGCCGCGCAGAACTTCGGCACGCTCTCGGCGGAGAAGTCCTCCGGCACAATGAGGTGCAGTTCGCCGTACAGGAACAGGCTCGCCAGATTATCGGCGATCCGCCGCAGTCGGTGGTAAAGGTGAAAATAGTCGGCGCAGAACAGCTTGTCGTGCGCCGTATCGCCCAGTATGTAAGTTATTTGCATGGGCAAAGTATAGCATAAAAGGCGCGGCCGCTCAAGAAAACAGCGCCTTATGCCAGCAAAATTTGCGTCAATTTTTATGTCAAAATGTCAAAATTCGTCAATGTGTTCATGGAAAGCGTCAACAATCGGTTGCTTCGCCGCGCGCGTCCGATCATTTCGGCGGTGACTTTCTCTCCCGCCTTCGCGATGGGGCGTCCGAAATCGTCAAATACGCTTCTTCTGACCGTGCGCCCCAGAAGGTCGGTGCGACAAAGGCGCTCGCTCTCGTCCGCGGCGGGGGCGTATTCTTTTGCGGGCGTCTTTTTTGCGGCGGCCGACGCACGCTTTTGCCGCTCGGGCGTGTTTCTCCCGGTCGGGGAGCCCGCCGCGCGCCGTTCCTTTTCGCTCGGGTAGAGAATGACCGTCTCGCCGACGGCGGCTATGGAGAGGGGGAAGCATTCCTCTTTCTGCGGTCCGTGCAGGACAAGTTTGGGCGCGTCTCCCGTCCGGATATCGGCAACGACACCGAGCTGTTCGCCCGTATGGGAATAGACAGTCCGCCCGATCGGGGAAGGAACGCCCACCGGTTCGGACAGCCTCTGACGCCCGACAATGACCGCGTCGCCGTCGGCGAGCAGGGCGCGCGCGGGGAGAATGAATTCCTCTTCTTCGGCGTCGGCGCAGACAAGACAGGAGATGCGGGAGAAGTTGCGCGCAAAATAGAGCGCGGTGACATAGCCGAGCCGCTCCCCGCTTCCGGAGAGCACGGGTTTTCCGATGAGTGCTGAAACTTGCATACTGATCACCTCACGACCTATTGTATGCTGCATAAGTCCGCATAGGTAAAATTTTTTTATGGAAAAAGAAAATTTTTTGTCAAATCCGATGAAAAACGCTTGATAAATTTTGCTATCGGTGGTAGAATAAAAACCCGTTAAGAGAATATTTTTATACATTGGGGTGTCGCCAAGCGGTAAGGCAACGGACTCTGACTCCGTCATTCGTTGGTTCGAATCCAGCTACCCCAGCCATTAGACACTATATATTGAGAGTTTCTAAAAAATGAAACACAATATATAGTGTCTTTCTTTTTGTGTTATTTTACTTCTTCCCCAAATTGGGGAAAAGATTGTGGAAACTTTTCGGAGTAATTTTTGTCCGTTGCCCTATAGTTTTCTTATCTCGCCCGCAAAAGCGGGCGTTTTTGTTTGTTCTTTGTCTTTTTCAAAAATAGAATTGGGGAAATTTTCATCAGTAAATTACTTTCTCGGCTTCTTTGAGCTGAAATTTGTCCG
>DXBS01000080.1 GCA_019116405.1 Candidatus Gallimonas intestinigallinarum
GCGCCTCGATGCGCATGTAGTGCGGGTTTTCGACGAACAGCGGGCGGTCGTCCTTGATCTTGAGCGCGACGGACCCCTCCGAAGGGTATGCACTCCAGGCATACCTGCCGTCCTGCTCGACGCGATAATCATACAGCTTTCCGTGGACGAGCTTTGCCTCAAAATTGCGGTTTTCCAGAAGTTCCGCATACAGTCCGCCGTCCAACGCGTAATTGATGTCCTCCAGGAACATTCCCGTGCCGCCCGGGCGGACGGGGACCTTCCCTTCCTCGTGCAATGTGATCTTCATGATACCTCACTCCATATTTCCTTCGCGATCGGGCATACGCGGACGCTCCGGCCGCAAAAGCAATACAAACCCGCCGCAGACGGGTCCGTATGACATTCCAAGTATAGCACAAAATCTGCCGCGAGAAAAGCATCCTCGGGCAGATTTTTTCAAAAAATTTACAATTTTTCCGGACTTCTCTTCTCCCGGCGCGGGAAACCGACGCGGAACGTGCTGCCGACCCCCTCTTTGCTCTCCACCGAGAGCTGCCAACCCTGTTTTTTGCACAGCTTGCGCACGACGGACAGTCCCAGCCCGAACCCGCCGTTTTTGCCGTTGTGCGACTTATCCACCGTAAAGAAGCGGTCGAAGATGCGCCCCAAATTCTCCTCGGAGATGCCGATGCCGGTATCCGAGACGGTAAACTCCTCGCGCGTCAAAAGCACGGAGATGCTCCCGCCCTCGCGGTTGTAGCGGATGGCGTTGCGGATGATATTGCCGAAGATCTCGGTGACGCGCTCCTGACGGCTGTTCAATATGACACCCTCTTTGACCTCGGACAGGAGCACGAGCTTGTGTTCCCTGATCTCGGGCGAGAGCGCGGCGAGCGTCTCCCTGAGGATATGCGAGGCGTCCACCTCGTAGGTGGGAAGATCCTCGCTGTCGATCTCGCTGTAGTTGATGATGGACGCGACGAGGCTCTGCAATCGCTCGCTCTGCGTCAGAATGGTCGAGAGCGCCTTTTGCCGGCGTTCCCCTTCCAGTGCGCCCGAAGCGAGCAGCTCTGCAAACCCGTGAATGGAGGTGAGCGGCGTGTTCATCTCGTGCGTGACGTTGGCAATGAACTCGTCCTTGCTGCTCTTTGCTTTGATGGCTTGTTCGCGCTCCTCGTCGATCTCGCGCACGCGCTGTTCGGCGTCCTCGTTCATCTTGTTGACGATGGCGGCGAACTGCTCCAGTTCGGGCACGGTCGCCTTGACTTTTTTGCGGTAGGACGCCTGCTTGCCCAGTTCCTCCAGGGGCTGCAGAATGTAGCCCGTCGCGAGATAGGTGACAAGCAGGCAGACCGCGGCGTCCGCGACGAGATAGCCCAGAACCGCGGGCAGCGACGCGAGCAGGACGTCCCAGAGCGACTGGGTGCGCTCGGCAATGCGGACGAGATAGCCGTCAAACTGCCTGCAATAATAGAGGAAGTCCGCCCCCAGCGTGGGAGAGGTGCGCACGTCAAAGCCCTCGCCGCTTTCGATGGCGTCCGCGACCTCGGGACGGAGCGCGCGCGAGCCCTCCTCCTCATCCTCCGAATCGGCGATGAGCGTGCCGTCCGCCGTCAGAAAGGTGACGCGCGCACCGTTGAGCGTGGCGGACAGCTCCTGCGCGTACGCCGCGTCCAGCTCCTCGATGGAGCGCGTCTCGTCAAAGACGGACATATACCCGCGCAGGTAGTGGCAGGCATATTCCACGCTGTTGTTGTAGCAGATCTGCGTCGTAAGAATGGAAAAGACGATGAGCGCCACTGCCGTGATCGCGAAACTCGTCCACATGATGCGTTTTTTCATAGCTGTCTCCACAACGTGCGATTTTGTAAAAGGCGGCGATCCGTCCCATCGGACGAGCCGCCGCCTCATCAGTCAGTTTTTTTGTCAATCCGCGATGAATTTATAGCCTACGCCGAACACCGTCTCGAAGTTGAGTCCCATCTTTCTCAGGCGGGCGACGTAGTTATCCAGCGTGCGCGTCTCGCCGCCGTCATACCCCCACACCTCGGCGAGGATATTTTCGCGCGCGAGCACCTTGCCCTCGTTCAGCATAAAGTAGCGCAGCAGCTGATATTCCTTGTTGCTCAGATCGAGCGGCTTTCCGCGGAAAGTGACGGTCATCGTATCCGTATTCAGGATGAGCGAGCCTTTCTGCACGCACCCCGTCTTTCTGGAGCGCCGAAGCGCCGCGTTGACGCGCGCGACCAGCTCCAGAACGCCGAAAGGCTTTGCTATGTAGTCGTCCGCGCCTGCGTTAAGTCCCCTGACCTTATCTGTCTCCTTTCCGAGCGCCGAGAGCATGATGACACTCACCTGCGGATAGCGCGACTTGACCGCCTGCAATACGTCCAGTCCGTTGCCGTCCCCGAGCATGACGTCTAAAAGGACGACGTCGGGCACGCCCTCGTCGAGCGCGGCGGTAAATGCCTTGACGGTGGGAAAAGTCTTGCAGGCAATGCCCTGCATATCCAGCGTACATTGGACGAGCTCGCAGATGCTCTCGTCGTCTTCCAGAAGATAGACCTGATCCATAAAATCCTTATTCAATGGAGTGTGCGATGTACGTCATATGGTCCGCCGCGCGCTCCAGATTGCCGACGAGGTTGATGAACACGCTGGAATTCTGCGGTTGGCATCTGCCCTCGTTCAGCCTCTTGATGTGCTGGTTGACCAGTTCACGCCGCATCTTGTCCACGGTGTCCTCCATTTCGTCCACCACTTTGAGTGCGGCATAGTCGCGCTCCTCAAACGCCTTGTAGCAGACGTCGTAGAGCGCGGTGAGCTTTTCGTACATCTCGCGGATCATCGTCAGGAACTCGCTGGAGAATACCAACGGGTCGTTGACGTAATGATCGGTGTATTTTGTGACGTTATCCGCCAGTTCGCCGATCCTCACGATATCGTTGAGGACGTAATGCATGGAGGAGATCGCCTTTTCATCCTCTATGGTGGGCGCTGATGCGGAAATTTTGACTAAATATTGCACCGCCTCTTTGTTGGCTTCCGAGAGCTTGCGGTTGCGTTCGAGCACCTCGTTCTTTGCCGCCGTGTTCTTCTCCAGGAAGGCGTGGAAGGCAAGATCCAGCGTCTCCTTGGCATATGCAAGCATCTTGCCCGTCTCCTGATACAGGTGCGAGAGCGCGACGGAGGGCTGCAGCAAGAGGCGCTCGTCCAGCCCGCCCATGACCTCGTCCTTCGCGGGCTCCGGCTTCTTGTCGCGGATGAGATGGTTGGCGAGCCATACAAATCCTTTGATAAAGGGCAGGAACAGGCAGGTGCAGGTGACGTTGAAGAGCGTGTGGAAAAACGCGATCTGGAACTGGTAGTTTGGCTTTCCATCCGCTGCCGGCGGGAAGATCGTCTCCAGAACGGTCTTGGAGAAGGTGGTCCCGGACGGGATCCAGCACAGCAGGAAGGTCATGAAGATGACCGCCCCGAGGCAGTTAAACAGCAGGTGGATGATCGCGGCGCGGCGTGCGTTGGGCGATGCGCCGATCGAAGAGAGCAGCGCAGTAATACAGGTGCCGATATTGGAGCCGATGATGACGTAGTAGACGCCGTCCCCCGTGCCGCCGATGAGCACGCCGCTCGTGGCGAGCACGACGACGATACTCGTGACCGCCGAGGAGGACTGCACGATGCCCGTTGCGACAATGCCGATCAGAAGCAGCAGTGCGGGATTCTGCACGACAGAAAGCGCATCCTTGATGACCTGCATGATCTCCCGGTGCAGATTGGGATCCATTGCATCCGACATGAACGCAAGCCCGACGAAGATGAGCCCGAGCCCCGTGAGCACATTGCCGATCGTCTTGACCTTCTCCTTCTTGGAGAGCATGGTCATGAATACGCCGATGACGGAGAGAATGAGCAGAAACGCCGAGACGTTCAGACTTCCGAGCGAGGCGATCCACGCCGTGATCGTCGTGCCGATGTTGGCGCCCATGATGATCGCGGTCGCCTGGAAGAGCGTCAGGATGCCCGCATTGACGAGGCCGACGACCATGACGGTGGTCGCAGACGAGCTCTGAATGATCATCGTCGACGCGGCGCCGATCCCGACGCCCGCAAAACGGTTGTTCGCCGTCCTGTTGAGCATGCGCTTGAGCCCGCCGTGCGCGAGGCGGGACATGCTGTCCGACATGATCTCCATGCCGGCGAGGAACGCGCCCAAGCCGCCCAGCAGTTGAAGGATCAGATACAAGTATTCCATATTCCCCTTCCTTGATCTTTGGTGTCACTTTAGAAACGTACGACTAGAAGCGTACGACACCATTATACCAAGGTCGGAGACACTTGTCACCTGTTTTTTACAAATTTATACAAATTTTTACAAACGGGGAGGCAAAGCCTCCCCCATAGCTTATTTACTGGTACTCTTTGTGGACGCCTGTGACGAGGTACTTCGCCCACTCGCTCACGTTGACGGCATAGTCGCCGATCTTCTCCAGATACTTTGCGACCATCAGAAGTTCGATCGCCTGATCTGCGAGGGTGTAATCCTTGACCATGCTGTCGATGAGATCCTGCTTGGTCTGATTGAACAGCGAATCCATCTCGTCGTCCGCGTGAATGACCATATCTGCGCCGCCCACGCTCTCGTTGAGGAAGGCCTCGACGCTCTGGTGGATCATTGCGACTGCAAGATCGCCCATGCGCGCAATGTATTCGGGCTCCTTAAAGAGCTTGAGATCGGGATAGCTGCGCACGATTTCGCCGATGTCCGCCGCCTGATCGCCGATGCGCTCGACGTCGGTAATGACCTTGAGCGCCGTGGTGACCATCATCAGGTCCTTTGCGACGGGCTGCTGCTTCAACAGGATGCGCATGCACTTCTTCTCGATGGCGATCTCCAGATCGTCCACCTCTCTGTCTGCCTCCGAAACGGCGGCGCCAAGCTTTCTGTCCAGCGTCTTGAGTGCCGTGACCGCGTTGCCGATCATGCCCTCGACGAGCGAACACATCTTGGTGAGCGTATCGTGCAGGTCGGTAAGTTCCTCTTCAAAAGTCTTTCTTGCCATAACCATAATATATTACCTTTCCTTCCCAAATATTAACCAAATCTGCCCGTAATGTAGCGCTCCGTCTCCGGATGCTTGGGCGCGGAGAACACCTGCTCGGTATCCCCCATCTCGATCATCTCGCCCAGCAGGAAGAACGCCGTCTTATCCGAGATACGCGCCGCCTGCTGCATGTTGTGCGTGACCATGACGATCGTGACGTCATTCTTGAGCTCCTCG
>DXBS01000008.1 GCA_019116405.1 Candidatus Gallimonas intestinigallinarum
CGAGAATGGTGATGTCACCCGCGTCGTAGTGATTCTCCGCCATAGTTACCTCATAAAAATGTGTCGTTCAACGGACATTATACCATATCTTGTGATTTGGGGCAAGAGATTTTGAAAATATTGACGAAATCGGCAAAATTTCGGCGCAAAAAAATCACTCCGCACAGGAGTGATCTTTCAAAAAGTTGCGAAATGCTTACGTTCCGAACATGACGCGCTCGCTGGAGAGGAGCCGCGCAATGAGCGCGACGAGCGCGACGGTGTAGACGAGGTTGAGCGCAACCGCCGTCAGGCACATCCAGACGGACGCCGCTCCCATCAGCGCGCCCTGCATGGCGACGACCGCGTTGAGCACGGGGATGACGACCACCCAGTCCCCGATCCCCGAGACAAAGGATGCGACAATGGAGAGCACCATGACGAGGATCATGAGCACGCTCGTATAGGAGGACGCCTCCTTGACCGAGCGCGAGAGCGTGGAGACGGCGGCGATCGCCGCGACGATGAGAGGCACGACGGAGACGATGAGCAGGAAGATGAAGAAAAATTCCAGTGCGCCCACGCCCGCGATCGCGACGTCGATGCTCACGCCCATCAGCGTGGGCAGCGAGAGCGCCACGCCCAGAAAGCTGGACGCCGCGCCGATCAGGGAGACGCAGGCAAGGGGCAGAATTTTTCCGAGCGCGATGTCCGAGCGGCGCGCGGAGGTGACGAGGATGGTCGCGAGCGTGCCGCGCTCCTTCTCGCCGGCGACCGACTCAAGCGTCACCGACATGCACGAGGAGAAGATGAATACGACGATGAGGAAGGGCAGAAAACCCGACATCATCTGCATGCCGAACGCGTCCGTCTCTCCCATATCGCTCGCCGTGAGCACAAAGGGGCGCGCCCAGCTTGCAAACACGGCGTTGAGAATGGTGTAGGCGCGCAGGCTCTGCGTGTTGGCAGAGTTGTAGACGAGGTCGAGCGACGCGCTGAAATCCCCGCCCGACGCGATGCCCTCGTCAAAGTGTTCGGGATAGACGATGACCGCATCCGCCTCGCCCGCCTGCACCTCGGCGGCGGCCTCCTCGAGCGTCAGTTCGCCAAGCTCCAGGAACTCGATGCTCCAGCCCTCGTTTGCCTCCACCGTCTGCGCGATGACCGTCTCCGCCTGCGAATGCTCGGTGACGTACACTTTGAAGTCGTATACCTCCTCGCCGCCGAAGATCGCCGTTCCCATCAGCGAATAGATGATATAGATGAGGATGCCGGGAAGGAGCATCGTGATGACGAGTTTGGGATCGCCGAAGAAGCGCAGAAACTCCTTCTTCATGAGTGCAATAAGTTTCATACGCTCTCCCCCTTCGTCTCGCGGTAAATTTCAAAGAACCTGTCCTCGAGCGTCATGCCGCCGCAAAGCTCGGAGAGCGTGCCGTCCGCGACCATTTTGCCGTCGATGATGATGCCCACCCTGTCGCACAGCTTTTCGACGAGCGAGAAGATATGCGTGGAGAGGATGATGCTCTTGCCCATCGCCTTGAGTTCCAGCAAAAAGTCGGTGACGACCTTTGCCGTCAGCACGTCCAGCCCGTTGGTCGGCTCGTCAAAGATGACGACGTCCGGGTCGTGCACGATGGCGATGACCAGCGAGACCTTCTGCTTCATGCCCGTGGAGAGGTCCTTCACCTTGACTTCGGCAAACTTGTCGATGCCGAAGCGCGCGAACAGCTCCTTCTTGCGGGCGGCGAGCTTTGCCTTATCCATGCCGTGCATCGCGCCGAAGAAGTCAAAGAGATAGGAGGGCGTGAAGAACCCCTCCAGTTTGAGTTCGCTGGTCATGAATCCGATGACGTCGCGCACCTTGTCGGGCTGTTTGCAGACGGAATATCCGCAGACAAAGGCGTCGCCCGCATCGGGCTTGATGAGAGTGGAGAGCATGCGCAGCGTCGTCGTCTTGCCCGCACCGTTGGGACCGAGCAGCCCGTAGATCTCGCCGCGGTAGGCTTTTAAGTCCAGCCCGTCCACGGCAATGCGGTAGGCGTCGTTTGTCTTTTCCAGCGCCCGCTGCCTGCGGGAGAGCGCAAAGATCTTGCGCAGCCCCTCCGCCTGAATGACCTCATCCCCGTACGCGGGGAAGGGCGCGTTGTTTTCTTCCATATGTCCTCCGTGAAATCGCGCACTCGTTCTGCGCGGTTTTTCTGTATTCTATCATACCTCCCCCCCCCTGCTGTCAAGCGTTTGAAGGGAAACGGTGCGCCGCGTCATCGAAACGATGCGTTTCGCGCTCTACATGCCGTCAATGAGCGCGAGCGTTTGGGGATAACTCTGCGCGAGAAGTCCTTCATACCCCGCGGGGCGCCCGCCCGGGCGAAAGAGGATGAAGTCCACCCCCATCGCCTGCGCGCAGCCCCTGTCCGAGGTCAGGCTGTCCCCCACCCACACGGCGCGGGAACAATCGAAATCGGGAATATGGCTTTTCACATAGTCCGCGTAGGCGGGCGATGGCTTGTTGTAGCCCACCGCCTCCGAGATGAAGACCGCGTCAAAGTCCTTGCCGATGCCTGCAGCTGCCAGACGGCGGCTCTGTACGAACGCCGAACCGTTGGTCACGGCATACCGCCTGCCCCGCGTCCCGAGCGCGGCTAAAAACTCCTTTGCGCCGTCCATCAGGTACGCCCGCTGCGACATGCCCTCAAAGTAGTGGCGCCGGAGAAGCGCCGCGTCGCCCGTGAGATCAAACTCCGCAAACAGCATTTCAAAGCGCAGGGTGAGCAGCCGCTCGCGCGTGACCTCGCCCCGCTCCAGCCCTTTCCAGAGCCCGTCGTTGATCTCGTGAAAGCGCTCCGCCATGCGCGGCGTGGGCGAAAAACCGAAGTGCGCGAGCGTATCTGAGATCTGCTCGCGCTCCCCGCGCCGGAAATCAAACAGCGTATCGTCCAGATCGAGCAAAAAGATATCTTTCATGGCAGTACTTTTTCGGATTGTGCAATTGGTATATCCCGCGATGCGCGGCGCCCATCCAAATTGACGCGCCGATCGCGCGGCAGACAAGGAGAACGCGCAAGCGACGACGGGAGTTTACAAAGCGGTAAATGACCGAGGAGCGCGCAAGTTCGACACCGTATCCCGCGATGCGCGGCGCGTCAATCATCCTCTACGATAGCCAATTCGCGCAAAGCCCTCGTATAGGCAATATACTTCTCGTTCTCCGTCATGCCCTTGTCGTAGACGGCGACAGCGGAGAACTCCAAACCCTTGCTCGCAAAGACGCTCATCACGTTGATCTTGCTGCGACTGAGCTGCGCGTCGCCCGTCAGAACTTTGTACCCGCGCTTATCGAAGAGCGGAAGGTACTCCTCCTTGGCGATAACCGCCTGCAAGCCCTGCTTTTCGCGGAAAAAGGCGCTCACCTGGCGGGGCTTGATGTGCGCGACTTCCGCCCCCTCCAGTCCGATGGGACGCATGTCGGCGTCCAGCACGCGGGAGACAAAGGCGACGATCTCGTTGGTGTTGCGGTAGTTCTGATTGAGGGTATAGAGGTTGCCGCCCACCTTTGCCCAGTCCCGCACGCCGCGCCAGGGGGTGATATTCTGCTTGAGGTCGCCGAACACGTTGAACGCCGCGTCCGAATGGATGCGGTGCAACAGGGCATATTCGCCCTCGGAGATGTCCTGCCCCTCGTCCACGAACACCAGCCCGTAGCGGGGCTTGAGTTCCCGCCCCGCCTCGGTCAGGCAATAGCACATGGCGTACCCGTCCGAGGGATAGACGCCCTTCATGCCGTGCTTTGTCTTGGCGGGCCTGACCGTCTCCCGATACAGCCAGCGGGCGACGTCCGCGCCGCCGCGGCATTTTCCGAGCTCGACGCAGTTACGCGTCAGGCGGATGACGGCAAAGAAATCGGAGAACAGAGAGAGCCCCTCCTCCATTTCGCCAATGAGCGCGCGGGTGCGCTCCGCCTCCGCCTTGAGCTGTTCGCGGCGGGCGATGCGGTCGGCGTAGGTGAGCACCTCCTCCGTGCCCCGCTTCTGTTTATAGCGCATGAGGTCGGCAATCTCCTTGTCCACGGTGACGACGAGGGAGGCAAGGTCCTCCTGCGCGCCGCGGAACACCTTCTCCCCGCCTGCCGCAATCAGGTGGGCGCTGCGGTAGAACTCCGAGAACTGGCGAAAGAAATAGTCTGGCGTGCGCTCGTGTTCTTCGAGCACGAAGCGCAAAAAATCCTCCGCCTGCGTGAACGCGCTCATCAGCGTGCGGAAGGGCTTGGTGAAGTAGAATCCGCCCTCCTTGCTCTCCTTGAGCTCGCCCAGCACGGCGCGGCGCACGCGCACGGAGCCGTTGCGGATGCGCACAAACTGCGCCTGCCGCTCCCGGCACATGGCAAGGATGGCTTCGGACACCGCGCGGCACTCGGGCGCGGTAAACAGGGCAAACAGCTCCTCGTACAGTTTATGAATGCGCGCCGAGACGTCCCGCGGGAAGCGGGCGGAGTAGACATAGGCAAGGTACTCCTCCGGCTCGCGGGCGTCCGTCAGCCTGGACCTGAGGTCAATGCCCTCCCCCGAGAGCGCACGGAAGTAGTAGTAGCGCAGCGTGGTCGTGCGCACCTTTTCCAGTTCCAGCATCTGCGAGAGCTCGTCGATGAAGCCGTTGAAGCTCTCCGACGGCGTGATGACGAGCACGTCCCCGGGATGCAGGCTCTCGTTGTTGTACATGAGATAGCTCAGGCGGTGCAGCAAGATCATCGTCTTGCCGCTGCCCGCGCAGCCCTGCAGCACAAAGCTCTCGCGCTCAGGCTTGGTGACGATGTCGAACTGCTGTTCCTGAATGGTGCGGATGATGTCGCGGACCTTGACGTCGTCCTCGCGGCTCTGAATGATGCTTCTTAGATAGGGATCGAACAAAATC
>DXBS01000081.1 GCA_019116405.1 Candidatus Gallimonas intestinigallinarum
GGCTTTGGGCGCGCCGTCAGTCCACCAAATTCAACGGCGTCTCCTATATCACGCAGATGGGTGCGGCGGCGGTGTTCACCGAGGAAGGGGAGCGCCAGATCCGCGAAAATATCGACTACTACCGCCGGAACGCCAAGACGATCGCGGACTGTCTGGACGAACTTGGCATCTGGTACACGGGCGGCAAACATTCGCCCTACATCTGGCTCAAGTGCCCGGACGGCATGGACAGCTGGACCTTCTTTGACTATCTTCTGGAGAACGCCAACGTCGTCGGCACGCCTGGCAGCGGGTTCGGCAAGAACGGCGAAGGCTTCTTCCGCCTGACGGCATTCGGCACGCATGAAAACACGGAGCGCGCCTGCGCACGCATCAGGGCGCTCCTCAAAAAATAAATATTGCACGGGGTTCCAACAATGGAGAGAAAGGAAACGGGCGTCCTGTGCCATATTTCATCCCTGCCGGGGAAATACGGTATCGGTTCGCTGGGAAAGGAAGCGTATAAATTTGCCAAATTGCTGAAAAAGAGCGGCGTGAAGTACTGGCAGGTATTGCCGCTGGTGCAGACGGGCTACGGTGATTCGCCCTACAGCTCGGTTGCCTGCACGTCGGGCAATCCCTATTTTATCGACCTTGACATGCTTGCGGCGGAAGGGCTGCTCACCAAGCAGGAGCTTGCAGCCGCGCAGCATTCGGGCGCGATCGATTACGGCGCGCTCTATAACGAGAGATATGTTACGCTCAGGAAGGCGTTCTCCCGCTTCTTCTTTGACAGCGAGGAGTTCCGCGCCTTTGTCAGAAGCGGCGTCTGCGAGGATTACGCGCTGTTCATGACCGCCAAAAAGGTGTACGGCGAAAATTTCCTCGTCTGGGAAGAACCGCTAAAATTCCGCGATCCAGATGCGCTGGAGAAGCTGCGCACCGACTTCCATGAGGAGTACCTGTTCTGGAACTTCCTGCAGTATGAGTTCCGTCGCCAGTGGAAGGCGCTCAAGGCATACTGCAACGGTCTGGGCATCAGAATCATCGGCGATATCCCGCTCTATGTCGCGGCGGACAGCGCGGACGTATGGGCGCATCCCGAACTTTTTAAGCTCGATCAGGATCTGCGCCCGACCAAAGTCGCAGGCGTCCCGCCCGATTATTTTTCGGAGACGGGTCAGCTTTGGGGCAATCCCATCTACGACTGGTCTGCGCACGAGAAGGAAAACTTCACATGGTGGACCGGGCGCCTGAATGACGCGCTGGAGACCTACGACATCGTCCGCATCGATCATTTCCGCGGCATCGACCGCTATTACGAGATCCCCGCGTTCGCCGAGAACGCCGTCAAAGGGGAGTGGAAGGAAGGCCCCGGCAAAAAACTCTTCGCCTGCATCAGGGACAAGGACCGCTTCATCGCGGAAGACCTTGGCATCATCGACGAGGGGGTTGTCTCTCTTCGCTACGGGCTCGGTTTTCCGGGCATGAAGGTATTGCTGTTTGCGTTTGACGGCGATCCCGAGAACGAGTTCCTGCCCTCCAATATCACGGAAAACAGCGTCTGTTATACGGGCACGCACGATAACGACACGGTCGCGGGATATGTCAAAACATTGTCTGCCGAAGAACTGCTCTTGTTCCGCTCACGCGTGGCGCAGACGCTGCAGGAACAGCGAAAATATATCCGTCTCGGCAAGAAGCCTGAGGATGTCGCCCAGGCGCTGTGCAAGCTTGCGTTGTCCGTGCGCTCGAAGCTGACCGTCCTGCCCGTGCAGGATATTCTCGGATTGGACAATAACGCACGCATGAACCATCCGAGCACAGAACAGGGCAACTGGCGGTTTCGGCTGGAGCGCCTGCCGCGGCGCGGGGTCATGCGCAGGTTAAAGCATTGGATTAAATTGTACAGGAGATAGGTTTATGGCAAACGACAAGGAAAAGAAGGGCTTCTGGAAAGAGTTCAAGGAGTTCATCACGCGGGGCAACATCCTCGATATGGCAGTCGGTATCATTGTCGGCGGTGCGTTCACGGCGATCGTCAACGCACTGTGCAACAATATTTTAAAGCCGATCGTCAACTGGATCCTGGCGCTCATTCTCGGCACGGACTCCCTGAGCGAGGTATATACCTTCCTCACGACGGCGTATACGACGGACGAGACGGGTGCACAGGTCATCGATCTTGCAAACTCCATCTATATCGACTGGGGTACGTTTATTAATGCGATCATCAACTTCCTGCTCATCGCGATCGTGCTCTTCCTCATCATCAAGGCGCTCATGAGAGTACAAAAGATGAAGGACGAAGCAAAGGCCGCGATCGAGGAAGCCAAGAAGAAGGCGGAAGAGGAGAAGGCTGCAAAGAAGGCTGCGGAGGAGGAAACTTCTGCCGCGGCTGCCGGGGTCTCCGCTGCGGACGCGACGGCTGCGGCGCCCGCCGACCCTGAAAAGAAGGAATAGTTTTTTGAAAGACTGACGCCGCGGCGTCGGTCTTTTTCGAGTAGCGGCAGCGAAAAATCCTATGCTTATTTTGCAAAAGGACGTAAAATCGATTGCTTTTTTCGGGCGTATGTTGTAAAATAAGCAGGTATTGCAGAGATGGCGGAGC
>DXBS01000082.1 GCA_019116405.1 Candidatus Gallimonas intestinigallinarum
GTCTCCCTCATCGGCGACGGTTCGACGGGCGTCATGTTCAACGTCGCAGGCATGCAGCCCCTGATGCCCTACCTTTTGGGCAAGCCGCACCCCCTCGGCAAGCGCTTGTGCAACGTGCAGGGGTGCGTCAGGACGGTGGATATCGAGTCGGTCGGCGACGCCTCCCACTTCACCTTCTTTGAGATGATGGGCAACTGGTCGCTGGGCGACTACTTCAAGAAGGAAAAGACCGCCTGGACGTACGAACTGCTCACCACCGTCTACGGTCTCGACGGGGACAAGCTTTGCTCCACCGTCTTTGAGGGCAACGATGCCGCACCCCGCGACGAGGAGACGGCGTCCCTGCTCAAAGGGCTCGGCATCAAACCGGAGCACATCTTCTACCTGCCCAAGTCGGACAACTGGTGGGAGCTGGAGGGCACCGTCGGCACGCCCTGCGGGCCGGACAACGAGTGGTTCTATCCCATCGATCCCGAAAAGGAGAACCCCGTGTTCCCCGACGACTACGTCGAGATCGGCAACGACGTCTACATGCAGTACCGCAAGACGGAGACGGGGTACGTCCCGCTCGAGAACAAGAACGTCGATACGGGCTTCGGGCTGGACAGAATGCTGCTCTTCCTCAATGGGCTGCACGACGGATACAAGACAGACCTGTTTGCGGGCGCGATCCACACGTTGGAGACGCTCACGGGCAAGAACTATGACGCGGACGAGGTCGCACGCAAGGCGATGCGCATCGTCGCCGATCATACCCGCACGACGGTCATGCTCATCGGTGACGTCAACGGCATTCTGCCCTCCAACACGGGCGCGGGCTATATCCTGCGCCGTCTCATGCGCCGCGCCATCCGCTATTGCAGACAGCTGGGCGTCGAGCCGGCGTCCGCCATGTGCGCCGTCGCCGCCGAGTTCATCGACGAGGTGTACGGCGAGGCATATCCGCTGCTCGTCGGTAAAAAGGATTATATCCTCGACGAGATCAAGAAGGAAGCGGAGCGCTTCGAAGCCATGCTGGAAAAGGGCATGACGGAGTTTGAAAAGTGCATCGCGGGTATCGAGCGCAAGAACGCGTTCATGGCGCAGAAGGACCCCGCGTATGTTCCCGAGACGGTCATCGGCGGCAAGCAGGCGTTCCGCCTGTACGATACCTACGGCTTCCCGCTCGAGCTGACCGAGGAAATGGCGGCGGAGCGCGGCTACGGCGTGGACCGCGCGGGTTTTGACGCGGCGTTCAAGGAGCATCAGGAGAAGAGCCGCGGCGACCTGCACGCGGGCGACGCGAAGGGCGGTCTGGAGAGCCATTCCGAGCAGGCGACGCGCTACCACACCGCGACCCACCTTCTCAACGCGGCGTTAAAGACGGTGCTCTCGCCCGACGTCAACCAGAAGGGCAGCAATATCACCGACGAGCGCATGCGCTTCGACTTCAACTTCTCGCGCGCCATGACGCCCGAGGAGATCAAGGCGGTCGAGGACCTCGTCAACGAGAAGATCAGAGAGGATATCCCAGTCGTCTACAGGGAAATGAGCCTGGAGGAGGCGCGCGCCGAACACTTTGTCGGCGTGTTCGACAGCAAGTACGGCGACGTGGTCAAGACGTACTCCATCGGCGAGTTCTCCAAGGAGATGTGCGGCGGCCCGCACGTCGCGCACACGGGCGAGCTGGGACACTTCAGGATCGTCAAGGAACAGTCCTCCTCCGCCGGCGTGAGAAGGATTAAGGCGATACTGGAGTGAGGGTTCACGAATTTTCTCACGCAAAGGCGCAATTCCGTGATCTGAGGGGGAGATGCGGGCGCGTATAAGCTGACCGCATCTCCCCCTCTCGCCGCAAACGGGAAGGGCTTACAATTATAGTTTGCGGCGATTCACCCTCTCTCTCAAGCGCTGGACGCGCAAATAGGGGCGCGCTGGCGCAGGGAAACCCTGCTTGCGCCGTGATTATAGCAAAGGGCGCAAAAGCGTGGTTTTGCTTGCGCCGTAATTGATAGCAAAGGCTTCCCCCTCGGGGCGAATGTGTGCGTTATGCAGACAGCCGCGGTGCGGCTTCTGCGCACACATGAGCTTAGCGATTTTGCATTTTTGACGCAAAATCGCTGACCGAAGCACAAGGTCTACTTGTGCGAGACAGCTCCGCCGCAGGCGGTGATGAGGGGTTTGTGGAAAGCGGACAACTACTGCGCGTAAAACAATAAATACCATAGAACCATACAAAGGAGCAAACAATGACGGAATTGGAAAAGATGAAGGCGGGGCAGCTGTACGACTACTCCGACCCCGAGATCTTTGCGGCGCACGTGCGAGCGGTGGAGCTGTGCGACGAATACAACGAGACAAAGCGCACCGAGATGTCACGGCGCGAGGAGATCCTGCGCGAATTGTTCGGCCGGCTTGGCAAAAATCCCGTTGTCGAGAAGAATATCCGCGTCGATTACGGCTTCAACCTGCGCGCGGGCGACAATTTCTTTGCCAATTATGACTGTGTCTTTCTCGACTGCGCACCCATCACCTTCGGTGACAATATCTTCATCGCGCCCCAGTGCGGCTTCTATTCGGTCAATCATCCGCTGGACGCCGCCACGCGCAACAAGGGCGTGGAAAAGGGGCTTTCCATCACAGTGGGCAGCGACGTCTGGTTCGGCGGCGGCGTCAAGGTCATGCCGGGCGTCACGATCGGCGACAACGTCGTCATCGGCGGCGGCAGCGTGGTCGTCAAGGATATCCCCTCTGACAGCCTCGCCGTCGGCAATCCCGCAAGGGTCGTCAAAAAACTCCCGCCGCGCGAGAAAAATTAAAATTTATTTGTCTGCGGCGCGGGGGAAGGTAATTCGCCTTCCCCCGCGCCGCCTTTTATAGTTT
Source organism: Candidatus Gallimonas intestinigallinarum (assembly GCA_019116405.1). Next base: position 2,863 of record DXBS01000082.1, read on the forward strand.
GTAAAGTACGATTGACACGATCGCAGGGCGCAAGCTGCATTTTCGTGCGGTTTGGGGCGGGAAAAGATATGTTCGCAAAATTTTTTTGAAAAACGCAAAAAAACTCAATTTCGCGAGGCAAAACAGCTTGACGGAATTTTTGCGAAAGCCTATAATGAAACAGTAATCATCGGATAAAGGGGTTAAACCCGCCCGCTCTTCCCCGTTTTGCGGGTCAACCGAGGCAATTTTCAACAATAGAACCATCGAATCCCAAGGAGTCAAAGACTTATGAAAACCTATATGGCAAACGCCCGGACGGTCGAGAGAAAATGGTACGTCGTCGATGCGACGAACGTCCCCCTCGGCAGGCTCGCGTCCAAAGTCGCATCCATCCTGCGCGGGAAGAATAAGCCTTCCTATACGCCCAACGTGGATACGGGCGACTTCGTCATCATCATCAACAGCGACAAGGTGCTGCTCACCGGCAAGAAGCTGGAGAACAAGTACTACCGCTATCACACGGGCTACATCGGCGGACTCAAGGAAGTCGCGTACGGCAAGCTGATCGCAGAGAGAAGCGATCTTGCAGTCTACGAGGCAGTCCGCGGCATGCTGCCCAAGAACTCTCTCGGCAGACAGATGATCAAGAAACTTCGCATCTACAAGGGCGCGGAGCACAACCACGCGGCGCAGAAACCCGAAGCGCTGAAACTTTTCTGAGTGAGGTTACGGTATGGCAAAGGTAAACGCGAAGAAAAAATTGCAATTCTGGGGCACGGGTCGTCGTAAGAAGGCGATCGCCCGCGTCAGGCTCATCCCTTCGGGCAGCGGCGCCATCGTCATCAACGACCGCGCGCTGGAGGATTACTTCCCCATGGGCACCCTTCAGTACATCGTCAAGCAGCCCCTTGCCGAGGTCTCGGCGGAGGGCAAGTATGACGTCTACGTCAACGTCATCGGCGGCGGTTATACCGGTCAGGCAGGCGCCATTCGTCTCGGCATTGCAAGAGCGCTTCTTCAGTCCGAGCCCGAAACGCGCCCCGCACTCAAGAAGGCGGGCTTCCTGACGCGCGATCCCCGCGTCAAGGAGCGCAAGAAGTACGGCCTCAAGAAGGCACGTCGCGCGCCTCAGTTCTCCAAGCGTTAAAATTTGGAAAAGAGACCTGTCCTGCGGGACAGGTCTTTCTCTATTCTCCGTGCGCGCCGCCTTCAGGCGGCGCGCACGGAGAATCATATTGTTTTGCACCGTCCGAAAAGCAGGAAGGTAACTTGTTTGTCGGCTTCGGGCGCGGTTATTTGTTCTTTTCTGCGTTTTTGCTGATGCGCTCGTGCCGCGCAAGAAAATCTGTGAGGGCACGCACGTTGCGCTCGCCCTGCGCCGTCTGCTGCGGCGCCTGATCCGCCTGCGGCTTTGTTGTCGGCGGCGGGGACGGGACGGGCGTTTGCGGCGGGGAAGGCTGCGTATCCTGCGCGACAGTGCCTGCCTTGGCATCGGTTGTGTCCTGCGGTGCGTCCGCCTGCAGGCGCGAGAGTGCGGAAAGGGCGTCGAGCAGCTCAAAAATGCCGAATTTTTCCATGTTGTCAACCTCTTTTTTGCAAATTTTCTCAAAGAAAACCGCAACATTCACGGGTTTTTGATTGCCAAAACCCCTGTTTTAGTATATAATGAAATGCGTATCGTTAGAACGGGAATTCCCGCAAGATCGAAGGATTGTTTCCATGCGTAAAATCTTCAGAAAATTCAGTATTCTCGCCGCCTGCTCGCTGCTGGCGGCATCCGCGGCGTCCATGGCGGCGTGCGGATATCAGTTTACGCCCCTTTCGGAGGGCCCCTCGGCGAGTGACGCGGTCACATCGCAGGGCGGTTTCGTCGTGCAGAAGGGGGACTACGTCTACTTCATCAACGGCGTTGAGACGTACACCTCGGACAACACCTACGGGACTCCCGTCAAGGGCGCTTTGATGCGCGCAAAGATGTCCGATATCAAGGCGGGCATCAATGAAGCAGAGACGGTCATTCCCTCGCTCATGGTCGCGGCGGACTATACCTCCGGCATCTATATCTACGGCGAGCGCATCTACTATGCGACGCCCAACAACATGGGCAACACCGCGGGTCAGGTGGACAACACCTATCTCGACTTCAGAAGCACCGCGCTTGACGGTTCGGACATGCAGTTCTACTTCCGCATTGCCGACAACGCCGCGCTCTACCGCTTTGTCGAGGTGGACGGCACCGTCTACGTCGTGTATGAGGAGGACGACAATCTCATCTCCTACAACACGGCTGCCGGGACGAGCGTCACCCTTGCCGAGAGCACCACGGCGTACACGGTCAACAGCAAGGACGTCACCGACCCCTACATCTACTACACGATGGACGTCACGGACAGGCAGGACAGCGCCAATCCGCAGGCGTATGAGTACAACCAGATCTACCGCGTCCGCGCCGACGCGACCGAGTCGCCCTACGAGTACACCTGGGATCAGGAGTACCTGGACGAGGAGAACGATGGCGAGGCGCCCTACGTCAACCTCGGTGAGATCGTGCTGGACGGCATTTCCGTCAACGACGACGAGACCCAGTTCAATCACGACGTCACGGAGGACAACCGCTCCATCTGGCGCTACACCTACACGCTGCAGTCGTACACCAACGACGGCATCTACTTCGTGCGTACGGCGGTCCCCACGTCGGGCAGCTCCGTCGGCACGTCGGGCGAGCTGTATTACCTCTCGGTCGAGGACTTAGAGTCGGACAGCTTTGACTCCGTCACGGGCAACAGCGTCTATTCCACGAATGCCACGGACGGCTGGCTGGAGGTCGTTGCAAGCGCTGCGGATACCTCCAATGCAAACACTTCCGCCTACTTCTATATCGAAGAGGACGGCAACGTGAAGCACCACTATCTGTATGTCAACAGCGACGGCGAGATCCGCCGCGTGGACGTCATCAACGACGGGCTCGGCACCAAGGCGGAGAACGGCAGGAACGGCGATACCAGCCTGCGCATCGCCACGGGCGCGTCGGGGGCCGTTCTGACCGGTCTTGACAGCACCTCGTCCGGGACATACGACTACGTCTACTACACCTGCACGACGGACAACGGGCTCTCCATCGAGCGCGCTGTCTACAACGGCGAACCCGAGTACTACAACACGCTCACGCCCGCCGGCGAGGACTATTCGGCGTATCGGCCCGTCCGCGTGCTCGAGGCGGAACACGCCTCCGGCTGGTACAATTACGAGGTCGTGGACGGCGTCGTATTCTATATCAATGCCGAGACGTTCAGCTCCACCTCCTACACCTACGTCTGGACGATCAACTTAAACGGCGAGGACGGACTCATGGACAACGTCGAAGTGGAGGCGTTCAACGAGCGCTACGAGACGGTCGTGGGCGAGGACGGGTACCTGGAGACGCTCACGGAAGAGGGCAACAGCAAGCTCTCCTCTGCGATCCGCTACTTCTTCTACACGGGCGAGAGCGATCAGGTGTTTGAGAACATTGAGGAAGCGGAGAGCTTCGGCAAGCGCAATACCTACCTCTATTCCGAGGAAGAGCAGGCGGCGTTCCGCGCGTTTGTGGACGGCACCAGCGAGGATGCGATCGCCTTCTTCGGCGAAAACTATCTGGACACCGTTTCGCTCGGCACATACGCCAACCTGCTCGGCGTGATGACCGAGGACGATACCGACCTGCTTGCCGACTACTGGCAGAACTACCTGGAGCGCTACACCGAGGAGACGGCGGAGGAAGCAGGGCTGCCCGGCTGGGCATGGGCGCTCATCGGCGTGGCGATTGCCGTCGTCGTGCTGGGCGCGGGACTTGCCGTGGTGCTCGTCATCCTGCACAAGCGCAAGAAGGACGCGCAGGAGAAGCCCGAACTCATGGAGGTCGACACCACCGACGACGAGGATGTGGACGTCTACGCGATGAACGATTCGACGCCCGCCGTTCCCGCAACGGTCGCGGAGCCGGACGAAGCTGCGGAAGAACCCGCAGAAGAATCTGAGGCGCCCGCAGAAGAGGCGGAAGAACCTGCCGAGACCGAAGCACCTGCGGAAACGCCCGCGGAGCAGTCGCCCGAGACGCCTTCTGAAGAGTAAAGTTCATATGACAGCCCCGCTCCGGCGGGGCTGTTTTTTCCTTCAGCCGCGCCCGTTTGGGGCGCGGCTGACAAAAGATGTGAGAAAAGAGCCTGCCATTTTTCCGTCAAAAGCCGCGTCGCCCGAAAAAATCAAAAAATTTTTACGTTGCGGCATGACTTTTTCGCAAAAGGTATAAAAAAACGGTTTACAAAAAAAATAAATACTAATATAATTTATTAGCCTGTAAGTCGGGTGAGCCGACACGATCGAAGGAGGAAAAATGGCATGGTTCGTTACATGAAGTGTCCCCGCTGCGAGCTCAACTACATTGATGCGGAGAAGCAGGAGTACTGCGACGTCTGCCTCAAGGAGATGAAGGGCATCCACACGGACATTGACGATGACGAAGATGAAACGGAAGTGGAAACCGAACTCTGTCCCGTCTGCGGTGAGAATATGATCCGCCCCGGCGAGAAGATGTGCGAGGAGTGCCGCAAAAAGGCGGAGTATGAGGACGCGGAGCCCGATCCCGATGAGGACGACGAGTGGCGCGAGTACCTCGACGACGACACCGATGCGGAACTGGATTCGGAGATGGGCGAGATCGGCGAGGAACTGGAGGAGGAGTTCGGCGACGACGAGGAAGAGGAGGAATACACCGATTCTTCGGACGACGACGAGGATCTGGACTATGTCACGGGCGACGAGATCTATTCGCTCGGCGACGACGAGGACGACGAAGACGACGAGAATTCGGACGACGATTTCTGATGTCCGATGGTGGTAGCGCGCGGCGAAATATTTCGCCGCGCGCCCCTTCATTGCGGGAGACAGAGGCATGGACAAGGCGTGGTTCAGGAAAATTGCGGAGCGGTTTCGCTCCCCCAATTTCACCTGCGATATCTGCGGGCGGGAGGTCTTTGACGGCGAGCGCGTCTGCAGGGACTGCCTTGCAGCGCTTCCCGCGATCACGCTCTGCTGTCCGCTGTGCGGGCGCAGGGTCAACGAGGCGGGCGTGTGCCCGGAATGCAAGGATAGGCGCATCGCCGCCGAAATGTGCCGCTCTGCCTATGTGTACGAGGGGGAAGCGGCGCGGCTGGTCACGCGCTATAAGGACGGCGCACGCTATCTCGCCGGGACGATCGCCGCGCTGATGCTGCCCGTCCTGACGCGCGAATTTGCGGATGCCGATGCGCTTGTGCCCGTGCCCATGACGGACGCTGCAAAAAGGCGGCGCGGATTCGACCAGGTGCGCCTGCTCGCGGAGACGCTCTCGGCGCTGTGCAATAAACCCGTGCTCGCTGCCGCTGTCAAGCAGAGGGAAACGGCGCCGCAAAAGACGCTCTCCCGCCGCGAGCGCGAGAAAAATCTCGCGGGCTGTTTTCACGTCAAAGAGCGCGCCGCCGTCAGAGGCAAGACGCTGCTCATCGTCGACGATACGCTGACGACGGGCGCGACCGTCCACGCCCTCGCGGATGCGCTCCTGCGCGCCAAGGCGAAAAAGGTGTATGCCATCACGCTGACCAGCGTGGAGTACAAGTACCCGTTCGGACTGCCCGCGGCGCCCGAAAAGCCCCGCCGTGCGCCGTCTGCCGCAAAAACGCAAGATCGTTGATCAAAATTCAATCAACTATGCCGCCGCGCGCCCTGCAAAAAGCAGGGCGCGCGGCGGCATTTTATCGCAGCAAACTATTTTGTCCGCGTGCGGCATATTCGGGTCAGTTTTTTGCATATATCGGCGCAGGGGCGGAATATAAATACTTTGCAGGAAGCCCGTCCCGCGCCGAGGAAATCGACGAAATGGGACAAAATACGGGCAAATCCCCCAAGGTTTTCCGGCGAAAATATTTTATCATATGGGTGTTATGCAATGCGGTTTGTGACCATTCGCCTTCGCAGCGTCGCGCTCCTTCTGGCGCTCGCCGTCGCGCTGCTCCCCGCCTGCCTGTTCGCGCACTATACGGACGCGGCAGCCGTCTGGTGGAGCAGCGGCGCGCGCTCGCTGCCCGTGTACAGTGTGGAGCGGCAGGACAACAAGATCGCCATCTCCTTTGACTGCGCCTGGGGTGCCGACTATACGCGCACCATTCTGGAGCATCTCGCCGCGGCGAACGTCCGCGCGACCTTCTTCTGCGTGCAGTTCTGGGCGGAGACCTATCCCGACGTCCTCAAGGAGATTTCGGATGCGGGGCACGAGGTGGGCACGCACAGTGCGACGCACTCCTACATGTCCCGCCTCTCGGAGGAGGAGATCCGCGCCGAGCTGACCGGTTCCTGCGCGGCGATTGAGGCGGCGACGGGCAAGAAGGTCGACCTCTTCCGCCCGCCCTACGGTGACTATGACGACCTGCTCATCGATACCTGCCTTGACATGGGCATCCTGCCCATCCAGTGGGACGTGGACTCGCTGGACTGGAAGGATCTCTCGGCGCAGGAGATCGTCTCCAGGATCGCGGAGCACACGCAGAGCGGCTCCATCATCCTCTGTCACAACAACGGTTTGCATACGGCAGAAGCGCTCCCCGCCGTCATTGACAGCCTGCGGGCGAAGGGCTTTGAGTTTGTCCCCATCGGCGAGCTCGTCTACCGCGAAAATTACACCATCGACGCGGCGGGCCGGCAGATCGCAAACGCGCAGTAGCGCGGCGGGCGCGTGCCTGCCGCCGCGTGCGCAGGGGGGGACGCAACACCGGAAATACCTGGAGGTAAATATTGTATGGATCACGCAGCAGAAACAAACAACAGAGTATTTTTGATGGGGGAGATCGTCTCGGAAGCGGCGTTTTCCCACGAAGTGTACGGCGAGGGCTTCTACGAGTTCTACGTCAAAGTCATGCGGCTCTCCGGTCAGGCGGACATCCTGCCCGTCACCATCTCCGAACGGCTGATCGAGGGCAGCAGCCTGCACATCGGCGATACGCTGTGCGCGCTCGGACAGTTCCGCAGCTACAACAAGCTGGAGGGCGGCAGGTCGCGGCTCATGCTCACCGTGTTCGTGCGCGAGATCCTCTCCGCCGCACCCACGTCCAACCCCAATTCCATCGTGCTTTCGGGCTATATCTGCAAGCCGCCCGTCTACCGCACGACCCCCTTCAATCGTGAGATCGCCGACCTGCTGGTCGCCGTCAACCGCGCCTACAACAAATCCGACTACATTCCCTGCATCGCCTGGGGCAGAAATGCACGGTTTGTGCAGAACCTCAAGGTCGGGGACAGGATCGCGCTCTCGGGCAGGATCCAGAGCCGCGAATACGTCAAGCGCCTCTCGGAGACGCAGTCGGTCACAATGACCGCCTACGAGGTCTCCGTCTCCAAACTTGCGGCGTTCGATGACAATGAAAACTTCGATCTGGACGGCGAATTTGACCTCTACACGGCATCTGCGCCGCAGAGCTGAAGACCGTCTTTTCCCCTTTGAGCCGCCTGCCCGCGCTGTCTGCGCGGGCAGGCGGCTGTGTTGCTAAGGCAAATGTCATAAGAATACTTGACAGCTTCACAAAAATCGGGTACAATACTGCCATGAGTAAACGGAGGACAAAGCTGGAAAAGCGCGTCGGCATCCAGAATACGCTGGAGGGCTACCGCCGCTTTGATTACGATTATATCCCATTCGGCACCTATACCATGCCGGACGGGAACTATCCCTATCGGCAGAAGGGCTTCGGCAGGGCCGTTGATGCGTTCATCCGCGGCGGGCTGCGCGTGTTTGGCCCGCTGCTTCTGAAGGTCACATACGGCTGCCGCGTCGAGGGAAAGGAGCACCTGCGCGCGCTTCGTCAGAAAAAACAGGGCGCGATCTGTGTGACGAACCACATTGCCTACCTCGATACGCTGTTCGTACGGCAGGCGATCGGGCATTTTCATACCTATTTCACGATGGCGCCGTGGAACAATAAAAAGGGCTTGGGCGGCTGGTTCATCCGCCATGCGGGCATGTGGGCGTTCAGCGCCGACCTCGCCGCGATGCGCGCTCTGATGCGCGAGATGAAGACGCGCCTGGAGGAGGGGGGGATCGTCCACTTCTACGCCGAGCAGGCAATGTGGACCAACTACCAAAAGCCCCGCCCGATGAAGGACGGCGCCTTCTACTACGCCGCGCGCTACAACGTTCCCGTGCTGCCCGTGTTCTTTACCTTCAAGGTCAACAAAAAGGGCTGCATGCGCAGGCTCGTCATCCATATCCTGCCTCCGATCGCGCCGGTCGCGGAATGCCCCAGGGGGGAGCGCGCCGACCGGCTGAAGGAACAGGCGCAGGCGGCATGGAAGGACTGCTACGAGCGCGCCTACGGCATTCCGATGGAGTATCTGCCCGATCGCCGCAGAAATCCCAAATGATGCGCGTGACGCAAGAACGCGCGAACGTTCACGAAAATTTGTACAATAACACGCCGCCGCCCGCTGCATTTGCAGCGGGCGGCGGCGTTATTTGGGAGGGCGCCCCGCAGCCCTGTCGGGCGCGGGAAGGCCAATGTTCAGCGAGGGTACGGAAGGGCGCTCCGATCATGCGCCGGGCGGGTCGTCGGCAATGTTGGTATAGCGCTCGCGCTTGGATTCGCCCCATTCCGGCTTGTTCTTTTTGCGGATATTGATCAGTCCGTTGATATAGATGGGGATATATTCGAGGATATAGAGGGGCGCAAAGAGAAGGGTGCCCAGTTTTTCGCCGAAGGAGAGGATGGTGAATGCCTCGCGGCTGGCGGTCATGGCGAGCAGGCTGTAGATAAACAGCAGCACATACATGACGGCAAAGGGCGTGACAATGAGGAACATTGCCGACTTCATCATGAGTTCCGGCTTGCCGTCAAAGGCATAAATGGTTGTGAGCACACAGCCCGCGACGATCGTGAAGATAGACGCGGCGGCAAAGAACGCCAAAGGATAGACCCCGTACAGGCACTCCAACTCGCCGCGGTTCATCTTGCCGCGCGCCTTTGCCTGCGCCTTGATCTGTTTTTTGTACTTCTCATCGCACTGCGCGTAGCCCGTCAGCCAGCGCAGGCGGCGCTTGTAGTTGTCGCGGTGACTGAGCGCCTCTTCGGTGTACAGCACCGCGTACGGCCAGTACATGGAGCGGAAGCCCTTCAACAGTCCGTCCAGGCGCAGTTCGTAGTCCTCCGTCAGCGTGCGGTAGGGCCAGCCGCCGATGGTCTGAACGAGGGGGCGGCGGATCATCATGCCCTGTCCGCACAGGGTGAGCGGGATATCGCGCGCCGTGCGGTAGCGGTTGCCCAGGTCGTCCAGCATTGCCCAGGTCAGCGCGGAGTTGTTGGAGAACACCGTGCGTTTGGACCGATCTCCCAGGCAGTTCTTGATATACTTGCGCGTCAGGAAGATATCGTGCTCGTGCTCCAGGGCGTTGTTGAGTTCGGTGACATAGTTGGGTGCGAGTACGCCGTCCGCATCGACGATGACGAACGCATCATAGTGCTCCATCTCTTCAGGAGAGAGCGACTTGAAAAAGGCGTCCAGCGCGTCGCCCTTGCAGGACTGCTCGGGTACGACCAGAACGCGAGCGCCCAGTTCCTTCGCCATGGCGATGGTCGGGTCGTCCGGGTCCTTGACGATGACATTGACGTCAAAGAAATTTCTGTCATAGTCCTGCTTTTTGATGGACGCAAACAGATCGCCGATGACGGCGCTCTCGTTGCGTGCGGGGATGACCATGCCGATCATGCGTTTTTCCTGCGCGCGCACATAGCGCGGCTTCTTGAAAGCATAGAAAAAGCCGACCAGCTTGGGGATATATGCAAGAAATGAGGCGACCGCCAGTACAATGTATGCGATCAGAAACCCGTCAAACAATGTCATCGCGCGAACCCTCCCATTCCGTCTGTGTTCATTATATCCCAGCGATGCGGAAAAATCAACTGTTTTTTAAAAAATCGTCATAAAAAAGCATGACTTTTATTGATTTTATCAAGAAAATCGTGTAAATTGAAAAGAAATGAAACAATCATGCTAATAGGCATTGCCTATTTGATATTTGAAACAGAGCACAAAAAAATGACCTGCGTTTCAAGCACACCCTTCAGACGCCTTCGGCGCAGGCGGTTTCCTTCCCAAGGCTTCTCCTTGGGGAGAAGCTCCGCCGCAGGCGGTGATGAGGGGTTTGTGGAAAGAAACAATGGCCGGTCAGGTCGGGGCGCCCCTCATCCGTCCGTTGCGCGTCCACCTGTCTCGCACAAGTAGACCTTGCGCTTCGGTCAGCGATTTTGCGCAATAAATGCAAAATCGCTAAGCGCATGTGTGCGCAGAAGCCGCACCGCGGCTATCTGCATAACGCACACATTCGCCCCGAGGGGGAAGGCAATGTTATCCGCAAAAGTAAAGCTTTTCAGAAAAATTTGAAGCGCTTAAAAACCTCGCAAAAATATTTTCAAAGAAAAGATTTTTGCGACAAAAAAAGCGGCCCCACGGGTCGCTTTTCATATTGTCTGTTTTCAGAACGCACACTTTTGGGTGAGGAAGGAAATGACCTCGTCCGCATTCATGCGCACCTGCTCCATGCTGTCCCTGTCGCGCACGGTGACGGTGCCGTCCTCGAGCGTCGTGAAGTCGATGGTCAGGCAGTAGGGCGTGCCGATCTCGTCCTGGCGGCGGTAGCGCTTGCCAATCGAGCCCGCCTCGTCGTAGGTGACGGAGAAGTGCTTCTTGAGCTTGGCGAGCAGCTCCTTTGCGGGCGCCGCAAGATTTTTTTGCAGGGGCAGGACGGCAGCCTTGTACGCCGCTATCGCGGGGTGGAAGTGCATGACGTTTCTGACCTCGCCGTTTTCCAGCGTCTCCTCGTCGTACGCCTCGGATAGGATGGCGAGCATGAGGCGGTCCGCGCCGATGGAATA
>DXBS01000009.1 GCA_019116405.1 Candidatus Gallimonas intestinigallinarum
ACGGTGGAAGTCGATGGCATAGATGAGATTGACGAGTTCATCGTCTCCGAAGGAACTGTTGCGCCCTTCTTCATACTCCTCGTCGATCATCTCCTTCATCTTGACGACGAGCGGATCGGTCTTGGCGATGCGATGCTCTTCGGGGAGCTTGTAGTAGTCGTTGATCCAGAACGCAATGCCCGCAAGCCCGCTCGTCTTGTTGACGGAGACGCGCGCGGGACGCTTCAAGATCTTCGCGGTATCGAAGATATTGTAGATCTCCTCGTCCTTCAGCAGCCCGTCCGCATGGATGCCGGCGCGGGTGGAATTGAAGGCGCGCCCCACGAAGGGCGTCTTGGGCGGAATATTGTAGCCGATCTCCTTTTCAAAGTAATCGGCGATGTCCGTGATCGCGGTAAAGTCCATGCCGTCCATTGTGCCGCGGAAGGAGGCGTACTCCATCGCCATTGCCTCCAGGGGACAGTTGCCCGTGCGCTCTCCGATGCCAAGAAGGGAGCAATTGACCGCCGACGCGCCGTACAGCCACGCCGTGGAAGCATTGGTGACGACCTTGTAAAAATCGTTGTGTCCGTGCCACTCTAAAAGTTCGGACGGGAACTCCGCATAGTGGCGAAGGCCGTAGACGATGCCCTGCACGCTCCGGGGCAGCGCCGCGCCCGGGAAGGAGACGCCAAAGCCCATCGTGTCGCACATTCTGATCTTGATAGGGATGCCGCTTTCACGCGAGAGGCGCATCAGCTGCGTCGCAAACGGCACGACGAAGCCGTAAAAGCTTGCGCGGGTGATGTCCTCAAAGTGGCAGCGCGGGCGGATGCCGTGCGAAAGCGCGCTCTTTACGATGCCCAGGTACTGATCGAGCGCCTGTCTGCGCGTCAAGTGCATCTTTTTGAAGATGTGATAGTCTGAACAGCTCACGAGGATGCCCGTCTCGGCGACGTTTGCCTGCTTGACGAGCTCAAAATCCTTCTCGTTGGCGCGGATCCACGTCGTGATCTCTGGAAACTTGAGCCCCGTGTCCTGACAAGCCTGCAACGCTTCCTTGTCCTTTTTGGAATAGACGAAGAACTCCGACTGGCGGACAAGCCCCTTCGGGCCGCCCAAACGGGACATGAGCTTATACAGATCGACGATCTGCTTGACGGTAAAGGGAGAGGTGGACTGCTGCCCGTCGCGGAAGGTCGTATCCGTCATCCAGATCTCATCGGGCATATTGATGGGCACATGGCGGTTGTTGAACATGACCTTGGGAATGCTCTCATAGTCGAACAGTTCGCGGAACAGCTCGGGCTCCTTAACGTCCTGCAACTCGTAGTGATAAATCGTATCTTCCAGCAGGTTGGATTTCTTGTTGAAATAGATCATGGCGGCTCCTTTGCGCGCAAAATTGCGGCGCGCCGTATTTTATTCTATATATTTTACCAAAACGGCCGCATTCTGTCAAGCAATGCACGCACGCTTGCCCATGCGGCTTTCGCATTGCAATGATTTACGCCTCATTCAGACACCGGACATGCACCGAAACCGCAGAAAAAGGGAGCCGGACGGCTCCCCTTTTCTCAAGATTTATGGAGATTGTTGTGTGTGCTTTGTTGCTTTTCGTCCGGCCTGGGACGCGTGGAACAGCCGGAGCATCCGCTGCAGCTGCCGCCGCAGCAATCGCAGCCGCCCTTCCCCTGCTTTCTTCTCACAATCGCATAGGCGATATATCCGACGACAAAGGCGGCGATCAGGATGACAATGAGGATTTCCCACCAGGTCATTTCCGCTCCTCCGTTGCAGCTGCCTCGGCAAGCGCTTCGCTCACCGTTTCAGCGACATCCTGTTCCTTGACGGGGTGCTTCTTGTTCCAGATGACGATCCCGACGATCGCCACAGCGATGAGCGCCGCGAAGATGAAGCAGGTCCACCACCACGAGCCGATGAGATAGATCATCATGGAAACAGTATATGACGTTGCGAGCCAGAACAGAAGCGTCCACTTGAATTTTCCCTTGGGAAGCTCCGCTTTCGCCGTCGCACAAGCCGCGAAACAGGGGATCGTGAGCATATTGAAGGCAATGAAGGAGATCATCGCAGGGACGGTGATGCCCGTCGCGTTTGCCATGGCGATCGCCTCCGGAACGCCCTCCGCAAACTCGCCCGTGGGCAGCGTGAGCGCAAGGCAGGTCGCAATCGTGCCGAACGTCGAAATGACGTTCTCCTTTGCGATCAGACCGTTGATCGCAGCGACCGCGAAGATCCAGCCGTACGTCTGCAGCTGCGAGCCGAAGCCGAGCGGCGTGAAGATGGGCTGAATGAGCATGCCGAGATTTGCGAGAATGCTCAGGTTCATCTGCTCGTCCTCGAGGTACTGCCACGACCAGCTGAAGTGGGACAGGAACCAGACGAGGATGGTCGAGACAAGGATGATCGTGAACGCCTTCTTGACGTAGTGCTTGAGTTTATCCCACAGGTGCACCATCAGGCTCTGGAAGCGGGGCGCGTGATATGCGGGCAGCTCCATGATGAAGGGCGGAACTTCGCCGCGCATGGTCGTCGAACGCATGAGGATGACGGTACAGATCGCAACGACAATGCCCAGAAGGTACATGCCCAGTGTGATGAGTTCGGCGTTACTGATGCCGAGCTGATAGACGATCGCGCCCGCGATCGCGGTCAGAATGGGCAGCTTTGCGCCGCAGGAGAAGAAGGGAATGACGCG
>DXBS01000083.1 GCA_019116405.1 Candidatus Gallimonas intestinigallinarum
ACATTTCGGGAAAGAGGGTGAGAATGGTGATCTTCACAGCACTGCCACCTCAAGATAGCGTTTTTTATTGACGACGATCTTGCCCGCGCCTATGTCCACCGCCGTGACGACGCCGTCCGCGACGGGGAACATGACCTCGCGCGTGCCGTCGTGAAGGGTATAGATGTCGGTCGCTGCCTGCCTGACGTCGGTGAGCGTGCCGAGCCGTTCGCCCTCTTCGGTGACGACGGCGCAGCCGAGAAGGTCGGCGACATAGTACCTGCCCTCCTCCAATGCGGGTGCCTCCGCGCGCGGGACGACGATCTGCTTGCCCCGCAAAAGCTCTGCGGCGTTGCGGTCCGCTACGCCCTTGAGTCCCAGAAAGACCAGCCCCGCACCCGTGCGCACGGAGATAACTTTGTACTCCGCATTGTCCAGAAAGACGCGCGAAAAGTTGTGAAAGTCCTCCGCGTCGTCCGTGAAGGGCTTCACCTTGAGTTCGCCGCGGATGCCCTGCGGCTTTAAGACTTCTCCGACGATGAGTTTATCCGTCATTTCTGCCTCCGAACAGCGACCATACCGCCCTTCTCACGTTCGCCTGCGTGCGCTCCTTCTCCTCCTCACTCTTGACAATGACGAGATTCTCGCGCGCGCCGAACCGTTCAAACAACTTGTAGTAATTTTCGCGAATTTTTGTCTGCTTGTCTGCCGTCTCGTAGCGCTCCGTCTCGCCGCGGCGGGCGACCCTGCGCATGCTCTCCTCAGGTGTGATATCAAGGAATATGGTGAGATCGGGGCGCAAGAGCTCCATGGCAGGGGTGTTGAGCTGAATGACCCACTCCAGGGGGACAAACCCGCCGTTGTAGGCAAACGAGGAGAGATAGAAGCGATCGCACAGCACCGTCGTGCCCTCACCCAGAAGTTTTACGATGCCGTTGACGGTGTTGGAGATATGATCGAGTCTGTCCGCGGCAAAGAGCGCCGCGATCGCGCGCTCGTCCGTATCGATGCGCCCCGTGAGACAGGAGCGAAGCAGCGCCCCGAAGGGGGAATCGGTTGGCTCGTGCGTGAGGATGCAGGCAACGCCCTTGCTCTTTAAGAACTTGCCTGCCATCTTCATCTGTGTGGACTTGCCGCTGCCGTCCGTGCCCTCAAATACGATAAATTTTCCTCTGTTTGCCATAATATCTGCATTATACCATCCGCGCGCCCGTTTGTCAATCCGCAAACCGACGCAGCCTTGATTGCCCCGCATAAAAGTGCGCCCTTTTTATGCGGTTCTTTTTGCAAAACGGCGCCCGCCGCGCGTTCACGCGCGGCGGGCGCCGCATCAGATGTCAGGTTCAAATTTCATTGCGCGCATCGCCGACGAAGATGACGCCCAGCGTGCCGGGACCGCAGTGCGAGCCGATGACGGGGCCGACGATCTGGCGCACGATCTTCGCTTCGGGGCGCTTCTCCAAAATGAGGTCGCGCAGCTTGTCGCCCTCTTCGGGGCAGTCTGCATCGACGATATAGACCGCACAGCCGGGATCGGTCAATTCGGTGATGACTCTGTCCGCAAGCGTGCGGATCGACTTCTTCCTGCCCGAGATCTTGCCGATGACGGAGAGTTTCCCTTCCGCGTCCACCGTGAGCATGGGCTTGAGTCCCAAGATCGTGCCCGCGACCGCCGCAAGCCCCGAGCACCTGCCGCCGCGCTTTAAGTGCATGAGATCGTCCACCGTAAAGTAGACGTGGATCTTCTTCGAGAACTCCTCCAGGAAGGCGAGGATCTCTTCGTCCGTCGCGCCCGCCTGCTTGCGCTTTGCCGCTTCCTCCGCCTGAATACCCGCGCCGAGCGAGATATTCCTGGTGTCAAAGACCGTGCACGTCCGCTCCGGGAACTGCTCTTTAAGTTCCTGCAATGCAAGGTTTAAGGATTGGAACGTCCCGCTGAGCTGGTGGGAAAAGGAGACGTACAAAACGTCCTCCCACTTTTCAAAGTAGGGCGTTAATATGCGCTTGTAATCCTCGGGATTGAGCGCCTGCGTCTTGGGGATCTCCCCGCCGCGCACCGCGTCATAAAACTTTCTGAAATCCGTTTCTTTGCCGAGGTCATAGAAGTACTCCTGTCCTCCGATATAGTAGGGCATGGAGATATAGTCGAGTCCCAGTTCCTCGGCACGCGTATGCCAGAGTTCCCCGTTGGAATCGAAGATCAACACACTCATAGTTGCCTCCGTTTGTGATATATTTGTGATAATATTTTACTCCGACTTTCGGCATTTGTCAACAAAAATGTACAAACCTTTTACTTTGTTAACAATCAAACAGCTTTTCCCCGCGCATTAAGCGATTCAATGACGCATTTCTCTTGACAGCCGCCCTGCCTTCTGCTATGATGAGGGCATGATACGCACCATGACGCCCGCGGACAGGGCGCTGTTCTATGAAATGTCCGAAGAATTCTATTCCTCCCCCGCCGTCTCACATGATATTCCGCGCGAAAATCATGCGCGCGCCTTTGACGAAGTCCTGCGCGGCGAACTGCTTTTGGGTCTCATGCTGCTGGACGGAGACACGCCCGCAGGGTTTGCCCTGCTCGCGAAGTCCTATTCACGCGAGGCAGGCGGCATCTGTTATTGGGTGGACGAGGTCTACCTGCGCCCCGCCTTCCGCGGCAAGGGACTTGGCAGGGAGCTGCTTGCCTATGCCGAGACGCTGGGCGCAAATCGGCTGCGCCTTGAGGTCATGCCTGACAATGAGCGCGCGATCGGGTTGTATCGCTCACTCGGCTATACCTCCATGCAATATTTGCAGATGATCAAGGAACTCTGACGCCTTTTATGATATCGAAACGCGCCGCTGGCAGCCCTTTCGGGCTGCCAGCGGCGCTCTGTTATGAACACAAATTCCTCTGTTTGGCACGCATTTTCGGGGCACGTCCCCCTGTTTTTGCAACCAAATTATTTGAGCCATGCCGCAAATGCGCGGAACGCCGACGGCAGGGCATAGCGCGCCCTGATCTCCTGCGCCGTCGCCCAGGTGTACACGGGGAGCTCCTCAATTACCTCGATGAGTTTGCCCGTCATGTGCCATTCGACGTGCGTAAAGACGTGCTTGGCGCGCTTTTCGGCGAGCGGCGCGCCGTAGTCGGGCGCATCGCCTTCAAAGAAGGGAAACTGCCAGAGCTTTGCCAGAAGCCCGTCCTCGGGGCGCTGCTCGATGGCGTATCTGTCCTTGCAGCGCAGCACGAGGACGGTCGCCTCCACGATCTTGCGCGCACGCTTCTCCGCGCGCACGGGATAGCGCTCCTCTTTCCCGCTCAGGTGTGCAAGGCAGGCCCCCTGCCACGGGCATTTCCCGCAGGAAGGCGCGCCATTGGGCAGGCAGACGATCGCGCCCAGCTCCATGAGCGCCTCGCAGAAGTCCGCCGTCTCGGCGGGATACACCTCTTTCAGCAGCGCCGCGTACTCCGATCTGATTGACGGCTCGTCCACGCAACGCCCGTCCGCATACAGGCGGCTGAGGATGCGCAGCACGTTCCCGTCCACCGCGGGCGCGGGAATGCCGAGCGCGATGGAGCAGACGGCGCCCGCCGTATAGTCGCCGACGCCGGGCAGCGCGCGCACGCCCTCAAAGGTGGTCGGAAAGCCGTGCTCGGCGATCGCCTTCGCCGCCTTATGCAGATTACGCGCGCGGGAGTAGTAGCCAAGTCCCTCCCAGAGCTTTAAGACCTCGTCCTCGCTCGCTGCGGCGAGAGATTGCGCCGTCGGAAAGCGGCCGAGAAACTGCACATACCGCTCGCGCACCGCTTCGACGCGCGTCTGCTGGAGCATGAGTTCGGCGACCAACGCCGTATAGGGCGTGCGGTCATGCCGCCACGGCAGGTCGCGTTTGGAAATGCGGTACCACGCCAACAGGGGTGGTACCGCATCCTGCAATCTTTGTTTTTCCATCAGAACAGTCCCGTAATATTGCCGTGTTCGTCGACGTCGATCTTTTCCGCGGCAGGAACGGGCGGAAGCCCGGGCATCGTGAGAATGTTGCCCGTCAGCACGACGACAAACCCCGCGCCCGCGGACACCTTGACGTTGCGAACAGTGACGGTAAACCCTTCGGGCGCGCCCAAGAGCTTTGCGTCGTCCGAGAAGGAATACTGCGTCTTTGCCATGCAGACAGGGGTCTTGTCAAACCCGAGCGCAGTGAGGCGTTCGATCTCCCCCTCCGCCTCCGGCGTGTATAGGGCGCCGCTGCCGCCGTAGATGCGCCGGACGATGGTCTCGATCTTCTCCTTGATGGTACGCGCAGCGTCGTAGCAATAATCAAAGCTGTTTGGTTGCTCGCACAGGCGCACGACCTCGCGCGCCAGGTCCTCGCCGCCCTTTCCGCCCTCCGCCCAGACGGTGGACAGCACGGTGTTGACGCCCAGCTTTTTGCACGCTTCCAGCACGCATGCAATCTCCGCGTCCGAGTCCGTCGGGAAGCGGTTGAGCGCGACCACCGTAGGCAGTCCATAGACGTTCTTCATGTTGCCGACGTGGCGCAGCAGGTTGGGAAGCCCCTTTTCAAGCGCCTCTAAATTCTCCGCGGCAAGGTCGGACTTTTCAATGCCGCCGTGCATCTTGAGTGCGCGGACGGTCGCGACGACCACGCAGGCAGAGGGCTTCAGCCCCGCGACGCGGCATTTGATATCGAGGAATTTCTCCGCGCCCAGGTCGGCGCCGAACCCCGCCTCCGTAACGACGTAATCGCCCAGTTTGAGCGCGGTGCGCGTCGCGACGACGGAGTTACAGCCGTGCGCAATGTTCGCAAACGGTCCGCCGTGCACGATGGCGGGCGTGCCCTCGAGCGTCTGCACGAGGTTGGGCTTCATGGCGTCCTTGAGGAGCGCGCACATTGCGCCCGCCGCCTTGAGATCGCCCGCCGTGACGGGCTTACCATCGGCATTATACCCGACGACGATGCGGGAAAGGCGCGCCTTTAAGTCGGAGAGCGACGTCGCAAGGCACAAGATCGCCATGATCTCGCTCGCGACGGTGATATCGAAACCGTCTCTGCGCGGGACGCCGTTCTTGCCGCCGCCCAGTCCGTCCTGAATGAAGCGGAGCTGACGATCGTTCATATCCACGCACCGCTTCCAGGTGATGCGGTCTTTGTCGATGCCCAGCGCGTTGCCCTGGAAGATATGATTGTCCAGCATGGCGGCGAGCAGGTTGTTCGCCGCGCCGATGGCGTGCATATCGCCCGTGAAATGCAGGTTGATCTCCTCCATGGGGACGACCTGCGCATATCCGCCGCCCGCAGCGCCGCCCTTGACGCCGAACACCGGTCCCAGGGAGGGCTCACGCAGCGCGACGACGACCGACTTTCCGATGCGCTTCATGCCGTCGGCAAGCCCGATGGTCGTGGTGGTCTTGCCCTCACCCGCGGGCGTGGGTGTAATGGCGGTGACGAGGATGAGCTTGCCGTCCGCACGGCTGCGCGCCATGACGGAGGGCGCGATCTTCGCCTTGTACTTGCCGTACTGCTCGATCTCATCCCCGGAAAGTCCCACGGACGCCGCAATTTCTGAAATTGGCTGTAACTTCGCGCGCTGCGCGATCTCGATATCGGATAACATAAAAAATTACCTTCTCGTAAATTTTCTTTTTTAGCCGTAAAAAACAAAATTTACGACTTTCAGGGCGCTGCCCTCTGCGCGAGGATATCGCCCACAAAATAGCCCCTCGCGCATTCACCTGCTGAGGTCGCAAGCGACAAATTGAGTACCGCTGGCGCAGGGAAACCCTGCTTGCGGCGTGATAATAGCAAAAGGCGGCTTCTCTTCCTTTGCTATCAATTGCGGGAAAAGGCTTCACTTGTTATGCCTTTTCCGCCTTAATTTGCGCGTCCAGCGCTTTTGCGGAAAAGTGAGCGGCGCGCGCTATTTTGTTGCGACTGCGCGCCGCGAGGGTGAGGGCGTGCGTTATGCCGATAGCCGCGGTGCGGCTTCGGCGCATGCCCGAACTTAAGAAATTGCCATTTGTTCGGCAATTTCTTGACCGGCGCGAGGAGAAATCCTTGCTTGCAAAGGGGTTTCGACGAAGCGACGCACGAGCGCGTAGCGCAAAGTACCGAGCGCGGGGTTCTACCCGCGTGAGACAACCAAACACAAAGCCGTAGGCAACTGTTGGGTTTTCTTCAAACTCACGAGATTTCTTTTCGTCAGTTCGAAAAGAAATCTGTGAACCTTGATTACTTAAAATATCTCACCGCGCTTTCAAACAGGCGCATGTCATACGAGCCGGGAACGTTCTTGTACAGTCCTTCGCCCTTGCGCTCGCTGTGTCCCATCTTGCCGAACACTCTGCCGTCGGGCGAGAGGATGCCCTCGACCGCCGACGCGCTGCCGTTGGGATTGAAGTGGACGTCCATCGTCGCGTTGTCCGAGAGATCGACATACTGCGTCATGATCTGCCCGTTCTCCGCGAGCTGCGCAATGAGCGCGGGGCTGGCGATGAACTTGCCCTCGCCATGCGAAATAGGCACGGAGAACACCTCACCCGCGTCCACCAGGGACAGCCAGGGAGACTGCACGGACGCCACGCGCACGCGCACGATGCGCGACTGGTGACGCGCAATGTTGTTGTAAGTCAGCGTCGGGCAGTCGGCATTCGTCTCAATGATCCTGCCGAAGGGCACGAGCCCCAGTTTGATGAGCGCCTGGAAGCCGTTGCAGATGCCGCCCATGAGTCCGCCGCGGTCGTCGAGAAGGCGTGTGACCTCGTCCTTGACGCGCTCGCCGCGGAAGAAAGCCGTGATGAACTTGCCCGAGCCGTCCGGCTCGTCGCCGCCCGAGAAGCCGCCGGGGATAAAGACGATCTGGCTCTCACCGATCTTCTCGGCAAACTCGCGCGCCGAATGCGCGACTTCCTCTGCCGTACGGTTGCGGATGACGTAGATCTCAGGCTGTGCGCCCGCATCGGCGAACGCCTTTGCCGTATCGTACTCGCAGTTGGTGCCGGGGAATACGGGAATGAGCACGCGGGGCTTTGCAAACTTGACCTCGGAAGCAAGCGCGCTGCGCGTGCGGAAGGTATAGTTCTCCACCGACCCGGCGGGCGTGGGAATATTACAGGGGTACACGGGCTCGAGCTTGTTTTCGTAGATCGCGAGCAGCTCGGAAAGAAGCAGCTTCTCCTCGCCCATTGCGATGGCGTTGATCGCCGTGGTCTCGCCCAGCACCGTGCCGACGGCGGAGGCGTCCTCGGAGAGTTCCAGAATGAACGAACCGTAGCGATAGCCGAAGAGATCGTCCATGGAGACGCCGTCCGCATAGCGGAAGCCGACCATGTTGCCGAAGCACATCTTCATGATGCCCTCTGCAACGCCGCCGTAGGTGGGCGTATAGGCAGAGAGCGCGCGGCCCGAGCGCAGCAGCGCCGTCACACGGGCGTACATGCTCTTGAGTGACGCTGTGACGGGCAGCCCGTTTTCATCATAGTCGGGCGCAAGCAGGACGACCTTGTGTCCCGCGCCCTTAAACTCGGGCGAGACGACCTCGTCAAATCTTCCCGTCGTCACCGCAAAGGAGACGAGCGTGGGCGGAACGTCGATGTGCTCAAACGTGCCGCTCATGGAGTCCTTGCCGCCGATCGCCGCGATGCCCAGTTCCGTCTGTGCCTTGAATGCGCCCAGAAGCGCCGCCAGGGGCTGACCCCAGCGCTTGGGATCGTGCCCGGGCTTTAAGAAGTACTCCTGGAAGGTAAGGTATGCATCGTCCAGCGTGGCGCCCGTCGCGATGAGCTTGGAGACGCTCTCCACGACGGCGAGATATGCCCCGTGATAGGGGCTCCTTTCGGTGATATAGGGATTTCCGCCCCACGCCATATAGGAGACGGTGTCCGTGTGACCGTGCTCGACGGAAACGAGGTGCACCATTGCCTGCGGCGGCGTATGCTGATACCGCCCGCCGAAGGGCATTAAGACGGTGCCCGCGCCGATGGTCGAATCGAAGCGCTCTGAAAGCCCGCGCTTGGAGCAGACATTGAGATCGCCCGCAAGCTTTTTGTAATTGTCCGCAAAAGCGCCCGTTACCGTGCGCGCATAGTCCTTGCTTGCTGCGGGCGTGACAGTGATATGCTTTTCCGCGCCGTTGGAGTTGAGGAATTCGCGCGAGACGTTGACGATGGTCTTACCGTTCCAGCGCATGACGAGGCGGTGGCTTGCCGTGACCGTCGCGACGACGGTCGCCTCTAAGTTTTCCTGCTCGGCGAGCGCGATGAAGTCGGCGACTTTGTCTTCCTCGACGACGACCGCCATGCGCTCCTGCGATTCGGAGATGGCGAGCTCGGTGCCGTCCAGACCGTCGTACTTCTTGGGTACGGCGTTGAGGTCGATGTCCAGTCCGTCCGCAAGTTCGCCGATCGCGACGGACACGCCGCCCGCGCCGAAGTCGTTGCAGCGCTTGATGAGCAGCATCGCGTCCTTGTTCCGGAAGAGGCGCTGGAGCTTTCTCTCCTCGGGCGCGTTGCCCTTCTGGACCTCCGCGCCGCAGTGGGTGAGCGATTCCAAGGTATGCGACTTGGAGGAACCCGTTGCCCCGCCGCAGCCGTCGCGCCCCGTTCTGCCGCCCAGAAGGATGACCTTGTCCCCGGGCGTGGGGACTTCACGGCGGACGTTCTCCGCGGGCGTCGCGGCGATGACCGCGCCGATCTCGAGGCGCTTTGCGACGTACCCGGGATGATACAGCTCGTCCACCTGACCGGTGGCAAGTCCGATCTGGTTGCCGTAGGAAGAATACCCCGCCGCAGCCGTCGTGCAGATCTTGCGCTGAGGCAGCTTGCCGCGCATGGTATCGCGGACGGGGACGAGCGGATCGCCCGCGCCCGTGACGCGCATCGCCGCATAGACGTAGCTTCTGCCCGAGAGCGGGTCGCGGATGGCGCCGCCGATACAGGTCGCTGCGCCGCCGAAGGGCTCGATCTCGGTGGGGTGATTGTGCGTTTCGTTCTTAAACAGGAGCAGCCAGTCCTGCGGCTCGCCGTCCACGTTGACGGTGATCTTGACCGTACAGGCGTTGATCTCCTCCGATTCGTCCAGTTTGGGCAGCATGCCGCGTGATTTTAACAGCTTGCACGCGATCGTGCCGATGTCCATGAGGTTGATGGGCTTGGTGCGCGAAAGTTCGCTGCGCGCCGCGAGGTAGTCCTTATAGGCGGACTCCAGCAGCTCGTCCTCAAAGGTCACGCCGTCAATGGTCGTGAGGAAGGTGGTGTGGCGGCAGTGGTCCGACCAGTAGGTATCGATCATGCGGATCTCGGTGAGCGTCGGATCGCGTCCCTCGCGCTGGAAGTACGCCTGACAGAAGGCGATGTCGTCCTCATCCATCGCAAGCGCGTACTTCTTGACGAAGTCGGCAAGTCCCGCCTCGTCCAGCGACAAAAAGCCCGTGAGCGTGGGGACTTCGGAGGGGACAGGGTGATCGATCTTAAGCGTCGGGGGAATGGCGAGGGAAGCTTCCCTGCTCTCCACGGGGTTGATGACGTACTTCTTGATCGCCTCCAGATCGCTCTCCGAAACGGCGCCGTAGATGGCGTACACCTTCGCCGTGCGGATGACGGGACGGCGCTGAAGGGACACGAGCTGGATGCACTGTGCCGCGGAATCCGCGCGCTGGTCAAACTGACCGGGCAGGTACTCGACGGCGAACACGCGCGCACCCATCAGGTCGACGCCCTCGCTCGCCATGTCCATCTGCGGCTCGGAGAACACCGTCCTGACGCACTCCCGGAAGAGCTGCAGGTCGATATCCTCAGCATCGTAGCGATTGAGGATGCGGATCTTTTCCACGCCGCCGATGTCCAGAAGCTCGCGCACGTCCGAAAGCAGCGCGCGCGCCTCGTTGTCAAAGCCCTCTTTCTTCTCAACGTAGATCCTGTAAACCACTTTATACCCCCTTTAATGCGGCAAGCGCGCGCTTGCCGATATCCCTGCGCATGTATGCGTTTTCAAAGGTGATCTTGTCCGCGAGCGCGTATGCCCGCCCGATCGCCTCCTCCAGCGTATCCGCCGTGGCGACCGCGCCCAGCACTCTGCCGCCCGACGTCACGAGTTTTCCGTCCTCAAGCTTTGCGCCGGCGATATAAATCTCCTCGCCGCGCGCCGTCTCGGGCAGGGTGATTGCAAAGCCCGTATCGTACTTCTTGGGATAGCCCTTGGACGCGAGCACGACGCAGCACGCCGCGCCGTCCGAAAAGCGGACAAGCTCTTCTCTGAGCGTCCCGCCGCGCACGGCGAGCATGATCTCAAGCAAATCGCTCTTGAGAAGAGGCAGCACAACCTGCGTTTCGGGATCGCCGAAGCGGCAGTTGTACTCGATGACCTTGGGGCCGTCCTTGGTGAGCATCAGCCCGAAATACAGACACCCCTTGAAGGTGCGCCCCTCCGCGTTCATCGCATGAATGGTGGGCAGGAAGATCTTCTCCATGCACTCCTTGGCGATCTCGGGCGTGTAGTAAGGGTTGGGCGCGACGGTGCCCATGCCGCCCGTGTTCAGCCCCTTGTCGCCGTCCTCGGCGCGCTTGTGATCCATGGACGAGATCATGGGAATGACCGTCTTGCCGTCGGTGAAGGAGAGGACGGAGACCTCGGGCCCCTCCAGAAACTCCTCGATGAGCACCTGATCGCCGCTCGCGCCGAAGACATGCTTGACCATCATGTCGTCGATGGTCGCCGCCGCCTGTTCGTAGTTTTCCACGATGACCGCGCCCTTGCCAAGCGCCAGCCCGTCCGCCTTGATGACGGTGGGATAACTTGCCGTCCTCAAGTAGGCAAGCGCCTCTTGGGCAGAGGTGAACGTCTCGCTCGCGGCGGTGGGGATGCCGTACTTCTTCATCAGATTCTTGGAGAACACCTTGCTCCCCTCGATGATCGCCGCGTTCTTATTGGGGCCGAAGCAGGGCACGCCCACGGCCTCCAGGGCGTCCACGCACCCCAAAACGAGCGGATCGTCGGGCGTAACGACGGCGAAGTCCACATTCTTGGTGCGGGCAAATTCGACGATGCCCGCAATGTCCGTCGCCTTGATAGGAACGCACTCCGCGTCCGCAGCAATGCCGCCGTTGCCGGGCAGCGCATAGATCTTGCCCGCCCTTCTGCTTGCCTTCAACGCCTTGATGACGGCATGCTCTCTTCCGCCGCCGCCGACTACCAAAATATCCATATTCTATTGCCTCGCAATCGGAAAATTTGCAAAAAATATCAGATCAGAAAATGCTTGCGCGCAAATCCGCAATTTTTGGCGGATTTGCGCGTCATTTTGCTCAAAAATCAGTGATGGAAGAGGCGCATGCCCGTGAACGCCATCACCATGCCGTGATTATCCGCCGCCTCGATGACGAGATCGTCGCGAACGGAGCCGCCCGGCTCTGCGACATAGGTAACGCCGCTCGCCGCCGCGCGCTCGATATTGTCCGAGAAGGGGAAGAACGCATCGCTGCCCAAAGAGACGCCCTTGATGGTCGCAAGATACGCCGCCTTCTCCTCGCGCGTGAAGGGTTCGGGACGGACGGCAAAGTTCTTGCGCCACACGTCCTCGCCCAGCACTTCTTCGGGATTGTCCGAAAGGTACAGATCGATGATATTGTTCTTCTCCGGTCTGCCCACGCCCTCCGCAAATTGCAAGGAGAGCACCTTTTCATGCTGGCGCAGGTGCCACAAATCTGCCTTCTGCGCCGCGAGGCGGGTGCAGTGGATGCGCGACTGCTGCCCCGCGCCCACGCCGATCGCCTGACCGTCGGCGGCAAAGCAGACGGAGTTGGACTGCGTGTACTTCAGGGTGATGAGCGAGATGATGAGATCGATCGCCTTGTCCCCCGGAAGCTCCTTGTTCTTGGTGACGATATTGGAAAGGAGCGCCCTGTCGATCTTGAAGTTGTTCCTGCCCTGCTCGAAGGTGATGCCGAACACCTGCTTTCTTTCGATTTCCGCAGGGACGTAGGAGGGGTCAATTTTGACGATATTGTAGCCGCCCTTGCGCTTGGTCTTGAGAATCTCCAGCGCTCTTTCAGAGTACGCGGGCGCGATGATGCCGTCCGAGACCTCGCGCGCGATGATCTTTGCCGTGACCTCGTCGCACTCGTCCGAGAGCGCGATCCAGTCGCCGAAGGAGGACATTCTGTCCGTGCACCTTGCGCGCGCATAGGCGCAGGCGAGCGGGGAATCGTCCAGCCCCTCGATATCGTCC
>DXBS01000010.1 GCA_019116405.1 Candidatus Gallimonas intestinigallinarum
ACGGCGTACCTGACATACTGCCCGCAC
The DNA here is from genome assembly GCA_019116405.1 of Candidatus Gallimonas intestinigallinarum. The sequence goes on from DXBS01000010.1 coordinate 28, forward strand.
TTGTTTTTGAGGACGTGGCAGTGGTCGTACCCGCCGCCCTGCTTTAAGTCGATATCATCCGCATCGATATCCCTGCCGATATGCTTGGGCGTGTTGAAGTCGAAGGGCGTGCCCGCAACTGCCTTATAGCCGCCCACGGGGATCATCGTGGGATTGGTGGGCGTGATCATGTCGCAGTCGATCCAAAGCTCGTTGTCAAGAATTGAGCCGTCCGCTTCACCGTTTAAGTTGAAATAGGCGTGGTTGGTGAGGTTGACCGCCGTCTTTTTGTCCGAGACTGCATGATAGAGGATCTTGAGTTCGCCGCGCTCGAAGATATACGTCACGCGCACGGTGAGCGTGCCGGGATAGTTCTCCTCGCCGTCGGACGAGACGAGCGTGAGGCGCAGTTCGTCGCCGACGACCTCGTGCGACCAGATCTTTTTGTTGAAGCCGACCTTGCCGCCGTGCAGGTGGTTGCCGCGGTCGTTGCAGTACAGCTGATAGGTCGTGCCGTCGATGGTGAGCTTGCCTTCGCCGATGCGGTTGCCGAATCTGCCGATGAGCGCACCCAGGTACCCGCCGTTGTTCTCATAGCCGGCAATATCGTTGTAGCCGAGGATGACGTCCACGGGATTGCCGTTCCTGTCGGGCACGACGATGCTCTGAATGATGCCGCCGTAGTTGAGGACGGTCGCCTTGTAAGGGCCGTCCGTAAAAGTGAAGGCAAGCACCTCCTTGCCGTCCTGCGTCTTGCCGAAAATTCTCGTCGAAATCATAGTTTACCCCTTTGGCGCGCGGTCAGGCCGCTTGCGCTTTCCAGGACGTATTATAGCACGTCCGAGGGAAAAAGTAAATAATTTTGTTAAAATTCCCCAAACTCCGTATATGCAGAAAAAAATCTATCCGCTGCTGCTCGTTATCCTTGCACTCACCGCCCTCGCCATTCACGCGGGCGCGCACGCCGTACGCACGCAAACAGTCTTCTCCTATGCCGAAGAAAAGACCGTCTATCTCACCTTTGACGACGGTCCGAGTACCGTCGTGACGGGGCGCATCCTCGACACCCTGCACGAGGAGAACATCAAGGCGACCTTCTTCATCGTCAGCGACCGCGTCCGCGGCAGGGAGGATACGCTCCGGCGCATCGCAGCGGAGGGACACACGCTGGGCGTGCACTCCGCGACGCATGACTACAAGGCGATCTATGCCTCGGACGAGGCGCTCCTGTCCGACGTGGACACCTGCGCCGCGGTCATCGAACACGTCACGGGCATCACGCCCCGCGTCTACCGCTTCCCGGGCGGCGGGACGGCGGACTTTGCGCGGCAAAAACAGCTGCTCACGGAGCGCGGCTACCGCGTCGTGCGCTGGAATGCCGTCTGCGGGGATGAGGAGATCAGGGATGCCGACGCGGCGCAGCTCGTTGCGGAGACCATCCACACGGCAGGAGAGCGCAAGAACGTCGTCCTGCTCCTGCACGACAGCGCGCCGCACAGGGCGACCGCCGATGCGCTGCCCGAGATCATCCGTTACTTCCGCGAACGGGGATACCGCTTCTCCGCCTTCTGACGGGCGCTCTGACGCGCGCCATGCAGAAGCGGTACACCGCGCCGACGGGCAGGATGGCGAGCGAGCAGACGGCAACCCACAGCCACTGCACGGGCGTGAGCGCGCTCAGGCGGAAGGCGGTGCGCAGCGCGGGGATGAGGACGAGTGCCGCGTTGAGAACAACGCCGACGAGCACCGTCAGCCACATTGCCCGCCCCGAGAAAAACGCCTTCTTTGTCATATGCACGCCCTCCGCGCGCACGTTGAAGCCGTGGAAGAGCTCTGAAAGGGAAATGGTGAGGAAAGCTGCGGTCGTTGCGACGGCGGCGCCGTAGACGTGCAGGAAAATACAGTACTGTGTGACAACCACGGCGGAGAGCATCACGCCAAAAAAGAGCATGCCGAGAATCGCCCGCCGCGAGAAGATCTCTTTGTCGGACACGGGCGGGCGGTCCATCGCGCCCTGCGTGCGCTCCATGCCCAGCGCAAGCACGGGCAGAGAGTCGGTGATGAGGTTGATCCACAGAAGCTGCGTCGAGGTGAGAAAGTCCTGCTGCCACAAAAAGAGGGTGACGAAAAAGACGGACAGGACCTCCGCGAAATTGGTGGAGAGGAAGAAGGAGATGGTCTTTTTGATGTTGAAAAAGACGTTGCGCCCCTCCTCTACGGCGCGCACCATCGTCGTGAAGTCGTCGTCGGTGAGCACGACGTCGGCGGCGTCCTTGGTGACGTCCGTCCCCGAGCCCATCGCAACGCCCACGTCCGCACTCTTGAGGGCGGGCGCATCGTTGACGCCGTCCCCCGTCATGGCGACCACCTCGTCCGCCGCCTGCAAGGCTCTTACGATGCGCTGCTTGTGCCCGGGGGAGACGCGCGCGTACACCGAACAGGTCTTTGCGCGGCGGGCGAGCGTCCCTTCGTCCATGCCGTCCAGATCGTCGCCCGTGACGACCTCGCCCCGCCCCTTGGCAATGCCCAGCCGCAGCGCGATCGCGTACGCCGTTTCGGGGCTGTCGCCCGTGATCATGACGGTGCGCACGCCCGCGCGGCGGCAAGCCGCCACCGCCTCCCTGACGCCCTCCTTGGGGGGATCGAGCATGGCGGCAAGCCCTAAAAAGGTGAGGTCCTCTTCGCGCTCGCTCCTTCCGCAGGCAAAGCCGAGAACGCGCATCGCCTGCGCGGAGAAGGTCGCCGCGCACGCCTGGATCTGCGCCCTGTCCTGCGCGGTGAGGGATCTCTCCCCCGCCGCCGTCAGAATGCGGCTGCACTTCTTTAACACGACGTCCGCGCCGCCCTTGACATAGAGCGTCCCGCCCCGCTCGGTGCGGCAGAATACACTCATCATCTTGCGCTCGGAGGTAAAGGGCGTGCCGCCCAGCCGCGCGCAGTCATAGAAGTACCCCAGCCCGTCCGTATACTCGAGGAGCGCGACTTCCGTGGGGTCGCCCACATATGCGCCCGCGCGCCCCTTGACCGTATGACACATGCGCATGCAGCGCAAAAGTTCGTTCTGAATGGGCGTAGCTACATATGTCTCTCCCTCCATGAAAGCGTCGGTCGCGATCGCCTCGACGGTCATTTTGTTGCGGGTGAGCGTGCCCGTCTTGTCCGAACAGATGACGCTGCACCCGCCCAGGCTCTCCACCGCCCCCAAACGCCGCATGACTGCGCGCGAGGACGCCATGCGCTGTACGCCCAGCGCCAGAATAACGGTGACGACCGCGCCCATGCCCTCCGGAATGGCTGCGACCGCGACGGCGACCGCGCGCATCAGGCTCTCCAGAAAGGTGTGCCTGCCCGTGACCAGGGAGCCGACAAAGAGAGCGAGCGCCACAAACAGCACGACCGCGGTGATGGCCTTCCCCAGCTTTGCGACCGTCTTATCGAGCGGCGCGGGCGCGGGCTTGCTCTGATGCAGGAGCGCCGCGATCTTGCCCATCTCCGTGTCCATGCCGCACGCCGTGACGACGCAGCGCGCGCTTCCGCGCACGCAAAAGGTGCCCAGATGCGCCGTATTCGCACGCGCGGCGAGCGCGGGGCGCGTGACGACGCAATCCCGCTTTCTGACGGGCTTGCTCTCCCCGGTGAGCATGGATTCGTCGCAGCGGAAGTCCTCGGCGTACAGCACGCGGCAATCGGCGGGGATCCTGTCCCCCTCCTCCAGTTCGACGACGTCCCCCACGACGAGCGTCTCCGCGTCCGCCCTGACGACCCGCCCGTCCCGCACGACTTTCGCCTCGCACGCCGAGAGTTTTTTCAGCTTGGCGATGGCGGTGTCGGCGCGGTACTGCTGGAAAAAACCGATAATCGCATTGAGCAGGATGACCGCAAGCAAAATGACGGTGTCGGCGAGCTCCGATTTATCCCCCGTCGCGACGGCAAGTCCCGCCGAGAGCGCCGCGGCAATGATGAGAATGACGGTCATGAGATCGGTGAACTGTGCGAGAAAGAGAAGCAGCTTGCTCTTTTTTTTGCCCTCCGAAAGGGCATTCGCGCCGTTCTTTTCCAGCCTGCGCGCCGCCTCCGCCGAGGTCAGACCACCCTCGCCGCTTGCAAGGCGCTCTAAGACCTCCCGCTTTGTCTTTGCATATTGTTCCATACCGATATGGTATGAGCGCGCAGGCGGGAATTATGCCTTTGTATGGACGTGTTTCCTATTGTTCCCTTTACTATAATACAGACGGCAAAAATTTCGACCGCGCCGCGCTCTCACCCAAGCGCACAGAAACGCATAGAAAGACGCGGGGCGGCGGCCGAAAATTCCGGCCGCCGCCCCGCGTCTTATGCTTGAAAATTACTTTTGTGGGCGCGCCGCTTTGCGGCGCGCTTTACATTATACCCCGTACTGCGCCCTGTACGCGCGCATCGCCGCAAGGTGCTCTTTGCCCCCGATGACGCCCGTTTCGATCGCCTCGATGATGTCCTCGACGGTGA
>DXBS01000084.1 GCA_019116405.1 Candidatus Gallimonas intestinigallinarum
GAGCAGGGGATCGGCGTCGCTCGTGCGCGCAGCTTCGAGGATGGGCGCCAGCGTGCCCGCGTCCGCGCTACACAGGAGTTGCAGCCGCTGCACCGCCGTATAGCCCGCAAAGGTGCGCGCCCCGTCCGTCGTCTCATAGCGCGCGTCCACACGCAGGGAGAGCGTCCTGACCTCTTTGCGGTCAATGCCCGCTTTCTCCAGCGCGGCGAGCAGCAGTTCGGCGCGCGCGCCGCAGGCGGCAGTCACGGCGGCGTGCTCCGCGCCCTCCTCGCGCAGTTCCATCGTGAGTTTTGCGGTGTCGGGGCAGAGGGTGATCTCACCCCGTCCCGTCACGGTGATCGTTCGTTTCATTGTGTTCCTCCTTCTTCCCGCTTTTCGTACTGCATCGGGACGAACGCCATGCCGTCCTTGTGCTGCAGCTCGCCTTGGACGCGGAATCCCAGTTTTTTATAGGCGTTCACCGCATCGGGCGCGGCGTTGACCGTCACGCATTTTGCGGGTACGTTCTCCAAAAATTTGTGCATGAGCCTGCTGCCGTAGCCCTGTTTTTGCTCGCCGCTTCTGACGAAGAAAGCGCAGATGTGCGAGCCGTCCTTCTCTGCAATCAGCGCGCCCTTGAGCATGCCGCCCGCGAACACGCCGAAGCAGTCCCTGCGCGTGTCCATCTCCTCGTCATTGAGGAAGAAGCGGAAGCGCTCGACGCCCTCGGGTGTGAAGGAGGGCGCAACGCTGTGCTCAAAGCTCTCCCAGATGAGGGCGCGCATGGCGGGAAGCTCCTCTGCGGCGATGCGGCGGATGCGCACGCGCCGCCTGCGGACGGACGCTCCGAAGTAGATGCCTGCCGCCGCAACGGCGAGGATGACCGCGGCAAGGAAGATGGAATAGCCGCCCATGGCAAGCGAGGCAAAGTAACCCGCCAGCACGCCGGCGACAAAGGCGAGGATGCAGACAAAGTACTTGCCCGCCACCTGCAGCGCGCCCTTTTTCTTTTCCACGGTCGCATAAAAGAGGTTCTGCGTCGCGGCGCGCAGGTTTCCCGTGCAGAATGCCGTCGCGAACGCGTTGCCCTCGAGCTTGCGGAAGTTGTCAAATTGCAGCGCCGCCACAAAGGAGACGACGGCGTTGACGAGCATGTCGGGCGTCTCGGCGGGCAGTGCGCCGACGACGGCGAGCACAATGATCTCTCCGATGAGCACCAGCCCGTGTGCGCGGATGTCGCTGCTATTTTTCCTGCCGAGGTGGATGAATAGCTCGGAGAGGAACACGCCGCAGAAAAAGAGGAAGATGGGCACCAGATAGCGCAGCGCATTCAGCCCGCCGCCCGTGGCGAGCCCGACGGACATTAAGATGAGGTTTGCCGTCTGCGCGTTGGCAAACACGCCGCCCCGCGTCACGTAGGTGTATGCGTCCATGAACCCGCCCGCAAGGCATAAAAGAACGCCGATCTCCAGCCATTCATACACGGGGTACTGCGCAAATTTTCTGCGGTAATACGTCATGGCATTATTGTACCCCGAGGGCGGGGCATTGTCAAACGATTGCGCGCATTTCGCCGCATATATATTATAAGGTATAAGGTAAGTGAGTATATTTTGTAAGCAAAGGGGGAACAATCGCCATATCTTGTAGCGCAAAAAATTTTGCCGAAAAAAAGCAAAATTTCTTCAAAAAAATGTGTTCAAACAGTTGACTTCATCTGCAAAAGATGGTATATTAGTCAAGCTGTGTCAAAGCGGCAGGTCTTTTGCCGCGCCGACGCGTATAGGGTTGATGCGGGAAGTTACTGAAAAATCGAGGCGAGAAAGCCCCTCGGCAGATAATTTCCGCGGACAAATGTGGGAGCGAGACTCCTGCGACTAACCGAAGGCTTTTGCGAGAAAACACCGCAAAACACGCGTGTTTTTTTCATGAGGGTCCTCGATACGCACGGAGGCGTTGACAAGCAAAATCCAAGTTAGTATAAAAAGGAAGGAGTAAGCAATGGCAAGTCAGAAGATCAGAATCAAACTTTCGGCGTACGATCACGAGCTGGTGGATCAGGCTGCAAGCCGCATCGTTGAGACGATGCAGAAGGGCGGCGCGAAGATCTCCGGGCCCATCCCGCTTCCCACGGAGCGCGAGATCGTCACGATCTTGAGGAGCCCTCACAAGGACAAGGACTCCCGCGAGCAGTTCGAGCTGCGTACCTACAAGCGCATCATAGATATCTACTCGCCCAACGCCAAGCTGCTGGACAGCATTCACCTGCCCGCAGGCGTTGACATCAAGGTAAAGCTGTAATACCGGATACTTTATTAAAATCAAGGTATCGGAAAATAAAGAAAAAGGAGTGAACTTTACAAAATGGGTAAAGCAATCATCGGCCGCAAGGTGGGTATGACCCAGATCTTTGCGGATGACGGGAGAGTTATCCCCGTCACGGTCATCGAGGCAGGTCCCTGCCCCATCGTGCAGGTCAAGACGGTCGAGACGGACGGCTACACGGCATTAAAGCTCGGCTTCCTTCCCGCCAAGGAGAAGGCGCTCAACAAGCCCGACCTCGGTCAGTTCAAGAAGGCAGGCGTCAGCCCCTGCAAGGTCCTCAAGGAAGTCCGCGTGGACAGCACGGAGGGCTACAGCGTGGGCGACGAAGTCAAGGCGGACGTCTTTGCCGCGGGTGACAAGGTGGACGCTTCCGGCGTCACCAAGGGCCACGGCTATACGGGCGTCATCAAGCGCTGGAACCAGCACCGCCTCAAGGAAACGCACGGCGTCGGCCCTGTGCACAGGGAGCCCGGTTCCATGGGCGCGAACAGCACGCCTTCCCGCGTGTTCAAGCACAAGCACCTCGCAGGTCAGTACGGTGTCGAGAACGTCACCATCCAGAACCTCGAAGTCGTCCGCGTGGATGTCGCAAGAAACTGCATCCTCGTCAAGGGCGCCATCCCCGGGGTCAAGGGCAGCGTCGTCACGCTGAAGACGAGCGTCAAGGCATAAGGAGAACGGTCATGGCAAACGTGAAAGTATACAA
>DXBS01000011.1 GCA_019116405.1 Candidatus Gallimonas intestinigallinarum
CGACATCGTGCCGCCCCGCCTCGTCGACTGGGTGGGCTTTGAAAACTTCGGCAAGCTCGTGGCGGTGGGCGAATATGCGACGACCTTCTTCAAGATCTTCGGCTGGAACATCCTCTGGGCGGTGCTCTCTACGGGCATCAACTACTTCGGCGGGCTGGCGCTCGCGCTCCTTCTCAATAAGTCCTGCGTCAAAGGAAGGGTGTTCTGGCGGTTTTTCCCCATCCTCGCCTATGCGATCCCCGGGTTCATCACGATGCTCGGCTTTAAGTTCATGTTCGCAAACGGCGGCCCTATCAACTACTATATCACGCAGGGCGGAGGGGATGCGATCTTTTTCTTCGGCGCGAATTCCACCTGGCCCGCGCGCTTCATCGGGCTCATGGTCAATGCCTGGATCAGCATCCCGTCCTCCATGCTGCTCGCAACGGGCATCCTCTCCAACGCTAACAAAGACCAATATGAGGCGGCGAAGATCGACGGTGCCAACGCCTTCCAGCAATTCTGGTACTTGACGCTCCCCTTCGTGGTGTTCGCGACGACGCCCGTCATCCTCTCGCAGTTCATCGGCAACTTCAACAACTTCGGCGTCTTTTACTTCCTTCGGAGCGACGTGGACAAGAGCGCGGGGTATGTGCTTGCCAACGACACCGACCTTCTCATCAATTGGCTGTATAAGATGTCCATCGACAACAACTATTACTCCATCGGCGCGGCGATCAGCCTGATCATCTTCATCATCACGTCGGTCATCTCGCTCGTCGTCTATATCTTTTCGCCCTCGTACAGGCAGGAGGAAACCTACCGATGAAAAAGAGCAAGAGTATCAAAGTTTCAAGGACGGTGGACGTGGTCATCACCTACGCGATCCTCATTGTCGTGGCGTTCTTCTTTTTCTTCCCCTGTCTGTGGCTGATTTTGGCGTCCTTCTCCGATTCGGGGTCGCTCTACACGCTCAACGGATTTTTCCCCGAGGCGTACAGCTTCCGGAACTACATGAAGCTGTTCACCGATACGCAGATGTACAACTACCCCGAGTGGTTCGGCAATACGCTGTTCGTTGCCGTCATGAGCTGCATCTTCGGCACGCTGCTCACCATTCTGACGGCGTACTGCATGTCGCGCTTCAAGTTCAAGAGCCGCAAGGCGCTCATGAAGACGACGCTGGTCCTCGGGATGTTCCCGTCCTTCATGGCAATGACGGCGGTGTTTTTGCTGATGACGCAGTTCAACTTTATCAACAACCACTGGGGGCTCATCCTCATCTACTCGGCGCAGGCACCCATGGGGTACATGGTGCAGAAGGGCTTCTTTGATACCATCCCGTCCTCCATCGACGAGGCGGCGCGTCTGGACGGCGCAACCAATTTTCAGGTGTTTCTGAAGATCATTCTGCCGCTCTCCAAACCCATTCTGGTGTATACGGCGCTGACCTCCTTCACCTGGCCGTGGTCGGACTTCATTCTGCCCAAGCTGCTGCTCCCGACCATGGACAACTGGACGGTCGCGGTGGGGCTCATGTACCTGGACGAGACGGAATTTGCGCGCTTTGCGGCAGGCTCCATCTTCATCGGCGTACCCATCGTCATTCTCTATTTCTGCCTTGTCAAATACATGGTCAACGGCATGTCGGCGGGCGCCGTCAAAGAGTAACTTCCTTCCCCCACGGCAGGGCAATTTCCCCCTGATCCGCCTTGCCGGGCGGGTAAGCAGTGGGGCGGCGCTGTTCCTCCAAGCCGCCATCCAAGCAAAGGCTGCGGATCAATTGTTCTGCAGCCTTTTCTCATACAAAAATACTGTAAAAAAGCGATATATGATAAATGCTGTCATGTATTTTGTGGTATGCCAATACCATAGCAAGGCAAGTGGCAAAATTGTTTTTCTTTTATATTGCCAAAATGGCATACTATTCTTGCAATCAATATGCCGGTATGGTACAATATGATCATGCCAGATATAGCTCGGACATTGTGACAACTTGGAAGGCATTGACTTTCAGAATTTAGAGTGAAATATGAATAATATGTTGAAAGTGAAAGCATATGAAAGTTTCGGGGTAGTCTTATTAATTTTAATTGCTGCTTTCTTTCTTGGCAGCGGGATAATAGTTGCGATTGTAAATGCATTCGGCGATCAGGAGCCAAGACTCTATTATGGTGCCATTTTAGTTTCTGCTGTGGGATGTATATTTCTTGCAATTGCAATCCTTGTGCCGGTTTGTTGTACGACATATGATACTTATGATGAAAATGGGATTGTCAGGACAAAACGGGGCAAAGTACTATTGGAAATTAAATGGGGTGAGGTAATCGAGGCAGAGTATTTGGGATGGATTTGGATATTAGTAGGGGCGCCGCTCTCTTTGTCGCTGTGTATGCGTATGCCGGATCCGACGGCGGAAGGCGCGAATGCAATGGGAAAATTCATCACGCTGCCGCTGAAAAAGAAGGATGCACGAAAAATTGCAGAGTTTGTGCCTTTGAACATTAAAAATTTGCCAAAGAAGCGAAAAAGAAGATAGCTCAGAGAATGTCTTTACGTTGATCCAACATTACAAATTCAGGATTTGTTGTGCGAATTAAAACGGTTGGGCAGAACAGCTGATGAAAAAGCAGAAGTAAGAGCATATGTTAATTTTTTGGTCTTGAATCATTTTTTAGAATGACATTATTGAGGGGAATGCTGTGATAGAGAGGGTGCCGAACAAAGAAAGAGTGGAAGTGCTGGGCAGGCTGTCTTTTTATGATTTCCGATCCTGTTCCTTGATCTCCGGGCAGGAGGCGATCATAACATTATCCGAAGAAGAGAATACCCGCTATTGCGACGTGTGCCTTTATCCTGATGACAAGGACATAAGGAGGAGATATTATCGGCGAGAGAGGTCTCTCATTGGGTTATTCAGCAAAATGGTTGCGCCGCTGCGTGAGATGTATCTGCTCAACGATGGGGAGCGTTGGATCGTCAACAAAAGGATCGCGCCGCAGCTGAACAAACTACTCTATATGTACGGGATCGGCGATCGGGAAACAATGTTGAAAATCTCTGCGCTTTCAGAGGCCGTTGCATTTCTGAAATCAATTCTACGATATAATTCATTTGCCTTTTTTCTTTTTCCGCAAGAGCAACTGGTGATCGCGCCTACGGATCATATGGATATCTTTATTTTTGGGAAAGATGATCATGCATTCCATCATGTAATCAATGAAATTGCGGGGCTGAGAGGCTACTCAATGGTCTAAAAATAACTCGTTGTGTGCCGATTGACAGTTTGCCGCGGGCATGATACAATATTGTACGCTTGAGAAGCGGAACTTGGCGATGTCAAAAATGGGTTCTCTTTTCCAAGCAAGCAAAAGCAATGACGATCAGAGGTGCAGTATGGCAGACCATATCGAAATCCGCGGTGCGCGGGTACACAATCTCAAAAATATCAACGTCGACGTGCCGTTGAACGAAATTGTTGGCGTTGCGGGCGTTTCGGGCTCGGGCAAATCTTCGCTCGCGCTGGGCGTGCTGTACGCCGAGGGCTCGCGTCGCTATCTCGAGGCGCTCTCGACCTACACGCGCCGCCGCATGACCCAGGCGGCAAAGGCACAGGTCGACGAAATTTTATATGTCCCCGCCGCGCTTGCGCTGCACCAGCGCCCCGCTGTGCCCGGGATCCGCAGCACGTTCGGCACGGGCACGGAACTTTTGAACAGCCTGCGCCTCATGTATTCCCGTCTGGCAAGTCACCGCTGTCCCAACGGGCACTACGTTCCCCCTACCCTCGCCGTTGCCGCCGAGCAGGAGCTCGTCTGCCCCGTGTGCGGCGCAAGGTTCTATGCGCCCTCGGCAGAGGAGCTCGCGTTCAACAGCCGGGGCGCGTGTCCGACGTGCGGCGGCACGGGCATTGTGCGCACGGTGGACAGGAGCACGCTCGTGCCCGACGAAACGCGCACCATCGACGAGGGCGCCGTTGCCCCGTGGAACTCGCTCATGTGGTCGCTCATGACCGACGTGTGCCGCGCCATGGGCGTGCGCACGGACGTGCCCTTTTGCGAACTCACCGAGCGGGAGAAGGACATCGTGTTCAACGGCCCCGCCGAAAAGAAGCACATCTTGTACCGCGCCAAGAACTCTGACGTCGCCACCGAGCTCGACTTCACCTACTACAACGCGGTATACACGGTGGAGAACGCGCTCTCCAAGGTCAAGGACGAGAGTGGCATGAAGCGCGTGGAGCGCTTTTTAAGGCAGGATGCCTGCCCCGACTGCGGCGGCAGCCGTCTGAGCGAAGAGGCGCGCGCGCCGAAATTGCGCGGCATATCCCTCGACGAGGTGTGCAAAATGACGCTCACCGAACTTAGGCAATGGGTGGACGGCGTTCCCGCCGGCCTGCCCGCGGAGATGCGCCCCATGGCGGAGAGCATTTGCGAATCCTTCCGCACGGTTGCAAAGCGGCTCATGGATCTGGGGCTGGGCTATCTCACGCTCGACCGCGCGGCATCCACGCTCTCCACGGGCGAACGGCAGCGCATGCAGCTTGCCCGCGCCGTGCGCAACCGCACCACCGGCGTTCTGTATGTGCTGGACGAGCCCTCGATCGGGCTGCACCCTTCCAATATTGTCGGGCTGGTCGACGTCATGCACGACCTCATTGCCGACGGCAACTCCATTGTGCTCGTCGACCACGACACGCAGATCCTGCGCGTTGCCGACCATATCATCGAGCTGGGTCCGGGCGCGGGCGCGGACGGCGGCACCATCATCGCCCGGGGCACAGTGGAGGAGGTTGCGGGAAACGCGCATTCCAAAATAGGACCCTATCTTGACGGAACGCGCAAAGAGAAGCTGCGCCCGCAGGTGTCCGCGGAGCAACTGTTTGCAGAGGGCGCCATTCGCCTTTCGACCAATGCCATTCACACCGTAAAGCCGCTGGAAGTCGCAATCCCCAAGGGCAGGCTCACGGTGATCACGGGCGTCTCGGGCTCGGGCAAGACGACGCTTATTCTGGAGAGCCTCATCCCCGCGCTCGAAGCAAAGATCGGCGGCAAAAAACTGCCCGAACATGTACGCGCCATCGAGGCGGAGGGGATCGGACAGGTCAAGCTCATCGACGCCACGCCCATAGGCGTCAATGTGCGCTCCACCGTTGCAACGTACGCCAACGTGCATGACGAACTCCGCAAAATTTTTGCGCGCACGGCAGATGCCAAAGCGTGCGGATACAAGGCGGGCGACTTTTCCTACAACACGGGCAATCTGCGCTGTCCCGTATGCGACGGCACGGGGACGATCAGCCTCGACGTGCAGTTTTTGCCCGACGTGGAGATTCCCTGTCCCACGTGCCGCGGAACGCGCTACTCGAAGGACGCGCAGCGCGTGCATTATAAGACAAAGGAGGGCGCGGAATATTCCCTGCCCGAGATCATGGGCATGAGCGTGCATGCCGCGCTTGCTGCCTGCCGCGACATGAAACTCGTGTGCCAGCGCCTGCAGGTGCTCGACGATCTGGGGCTCGGCTATCTCACCCTCGGTGAGGCGACCCCCGGTCTGTCGGGCGGCGAGGCGCAAAGACTAAAGCTCGCCAGTGAAATGGGCAGGGCGCAGAATGATTCGGTGTTCGTGTTCGACGAGCCCACGATAGGCTTACATCCCCTCGATGTTCAGACGCTCGTCGGCGTGTTCCAGACGCTCATCGCGCACGGCGCAACGGTCATCGTGATCGAGCACGACCTTGACGTCATACGCAGTGCCGACTATCTCATTGACATGGGGCCGGGCGGCGGGGACGAGGGCGGCACGATCGTTGCGGCGGGCACGCCCGACGAAGTGAAAAACGCACCGACCAGCGTCACGGCAAAGTTTATTTGATAAAATTTCTTGCATTGGGGAGCAGACAGAACAAAACCACGGGGCGGCGGGCGCAAAAGCGCCCGCCGCCCCGTGGTTTTGTCTTTTCTTCGTTACATAACTGCGTCCGTCGCGGTGTAGCCCTCGAGCGAGTTCTGTCTGACCTGGATGCAGACATACCTGATCGCACTGTCTGCTGCGGCGAAGAACTGCCGCTTTGCCGCGGGAGCGATGCGCAGCCAGTCGCCCGCCTTGAGGGCGACCTCCTCGCCGTCGATGACCGCCTTGCCTGCGCCCTCCAAAATGCCGTAGATCTCCTCATTGCACTTGTGCGCATGGACAAAGGGAACGCCTGCGCCCGCGGGCAGAAGGTTGATGCTCACCTCTGCGCCCGTCAGGGAGAGTGCGTCATGAAGTTCGGTGCGCGCCCCGTCGGCGACGCTGACGTTGCTGTAATTGGACATAATATTTACCTCCTGATCTGATTGTGCCTGTATTGTAGCGCAAAAAGTTACGACTGTCACGGTTGTTACAATTTGATTACTCACATATATTTTTGTAACTTGGTATATTTTTAATACCAATGGACTTGACAGGGCGTGGAAGTTGGGGTATAATCACAAAAAAGGAGGCCGCATATGCTGACGAAAGACGAGTTGCCCGAATGTCCCGTTGCCACCACGGTACAGCTGATCGGCAACAAATGGAAGTTGCTCATTATCCGCAATCTGCTGGATCGTCCGCAGCGGTTTACCGAACTGAAAAACGGCGTCCCGGGGATCTCGCAGAAGGTGCTCACCGATAACCTGCGCGCCATGGAGGGGGACGGGATCGTCTCGCGCGAGGTATTTGCCGAGGTTCCGCCGCGCGTGATCTATTCTTTGACCGACATCGGGCAGTCCCTTCTGCCCATCATCGACGCAATGGCAGACTGGGGCAACAGCTACAAGCACTGTATCTGAAAGTCCTGAGCGGGCATTCCTCCTCGCGTCGGGCGTAAGGAGCGAAGCGACTTAAGTAGCGTATCGTTCGCCGCATTCTGCGGCGCGATCGCGTCACCCGCGTGATTCTCACCTTGTCGCCGTGTCATCGGGCAGGGATACCACGCAAAAAAGCCCCATAAAGGGGCTTTTTGCGTGGTGCACCCGGCGGGGATACTTCGGCGGCAAGCCGCCGCGTGCGCCGCGTCGTCGGAATGCTTCC
>DXBS01000085.1 GCA_019116405.1 Candidatus Gallimonas intestinigallinarum
CTTCCGATCTAGGCAAAACCTGTGTATGTCATGTGCCAGAGCGGGCTGAGGAGCTATCTCGCCTGCCGCATTCTCACGCAGAACGGGTGTGAGTGTTACAACTTCTCGGGCGGATATCGTTTCTACGCCGCCAATGCAAGAAAGTTTTGAGTGAAAGAAGAGGCGCGCCGCCGCGGAGTGTTCCGCGGCGGCGCGTCTTTGTGTCATCAAACTTTATTTGCGGCATGCCGCGTAAAAATGCAGGCTTCAGACAAACAGCGTTTCATATTCTCCAGTATGCCTGCCGGTAAGGGCATTGTACAGGTCGTTGGCGCGCACGTCCGTCTGAAAACAGGCGAGCGCCTCCTTTCTGAGCGTAAAGGCGTCGCTCTTGCGCGTGACGAGCGGAAACTTCCCCTTTGCCAGCGAGGAGAGGATCTCCTCCTGCCTTGCCTTTCTCACGGCGAGGGTGCGGCAGTAGAGGGGGGCTTCCAGATAGCTGCGAACGTCCTCCCGCGTCAGGCGTAAAAAGTTCTGCGCGAGGATGCGGCGGATGCGCGCCGCAGTGTAGCGCTTGGAGACCACCTTGGGCAGCAGTTCTTCATAGACGGGATTGGTGCGCGCCATTGCGCGGATGCGGTTCTCCAGCCCCTCCGAACAGTCGGGACATTGCGCGATCGCCGCGTCGTCCGCCGCCAGAAGTGCGCAGACCGCCGCCGTGCCGTAGGGCAGGGGATGATAGCTTTGCGCCGCCGCGTAGACGTGGGGCGGCAGATTGGACTTTAACGCCTTCTGCGCCCTGCGGGAGCGGTCTGCGAGCGTCGCGCGCAACGCCGTCGCGGAGGAATAGTCGGGCAGCAGCGTGCTGTCCGCATACCCGCCGCCGATGCGCGGAATGGGCAGCGGCTCGATGTCCGCATGTTCCGCGAGAATGGCGCGGCAGTACTCCGTCCCCAGAATGTTGTTGGGCGAGGAGAGCAGCGCTTCGTCCACGTCCGCGCCCGTTGCGAGCAGCGCCGCGTTGCGCGCGCGGATATAGCTTGTCCCGTCCTTCATGTTCTCTTTGAGTACCGCGCGGAATTGCTTGGGCTCGTTGAGCGTCGCCCGCGCCGTTCTTACAAAGGCGTCCCTATCCCCGCTCTCACAGCCGAAGGCGAGCACTTTGACGTCGGGCAGCGAGGCGAGAATGTGCACCGCGCCCCGCGCGAACAGCTCGGCGGGCGCGACGGCGAAGGCGGCGGGCAGCTCCAAAACGACGTCCGCGCCCCCCTCGATGGCGTGCCGCGCGCGCTCGTACTTGTGAAAGACGGCAGGTTCGCCGCGCTGGGTAAAATTCCCGCTCATGATGCACAGCACGCCGTCGCACCCGGAAAGCGCCCTTGCGCGCTCCAGTTGGTACTTATGTCCGTTGTGAAAGGGGTTATATTCGCAAATCACCGCACAAAAATTCATATTTTTTCCCTTTGTGACCTTTACAAGCACCCGGAAAAGGTGTATAATATGACAGTAAGTTCGTGTAATACCATTATACACGATTTTCTGAAAAAGATAAAGAGGTCGGAGGAGAAAAATCATGGCGAATTTCGTGAGACAATTAAAACAGCTCGGCAGAAAGATCGTCGAGTCCGGGTCCATTGTGGACGATCTGAAGAAGCGCGCAGGCGAAAAGAAGCGCAGGATCGTCCTTTGCGAGGGGGAGGACCAGCGCGTCGTCGAAGCGGCGCTGCGCTGCGTTGAGGACGAGGTCGCAAACATCGTCCTGCTCGGCAATGCCGAACAGATCAAGGCGAGAAATCCCGAGGCGGACTTCACGGGCATCGAGATCATCGATCCCGTCCAGTCGCCCAAGCTGGAGGAGTATGCAAACCTTCTTTATGAACTTCGCAAGGCGAAGGGCATGACGGAGGAACAGGCGAAGGAGCAGGCGAAGGACGCCACCTTCTTCGGCGCGCTCATGCTCAAGAGCGGGGATGTGGACGGGCTCGTCTCGGGCGCGTGCCACTCCACGGCGAACACGCTGCGCCCCGGGCTTCAGATCATCAAGACTGCCCCCGGCGTCAAGTCGGTTTCCAGCTTCAACATGATGATCGCGCCTCCCGGCGGCAACAAGTACATGGACGGGGACGTCATCTTCTTTGCGGACTGCGGTCTCAACCCCACCTACACGGCGGAAGGACTTGCGGAGTGCGCCATTGCTACGGCAAACAGCGCTAAGGAGATCGCGGGGCTGGATCCCAAGGTCGCCATGCTCTCTTTCTCCACCAAGGGCAGCGCAAAGCATGACAACGTCACCCTCGTGCAGGAGGCGACGCGTATCGCCAAGGAGCTTGCGCCCGATCTCGCGCTCGACGGCGAGCTGCAGTTTGACGCGGCGATCGTTCCCGAAGTCGCGGCGCTCAAGGCACCCAATTCCCCGGTCGCAGGGCACGCCAACGTGTTCATCTTCCCCGACCTGCAGGCGGGCAACATCGGCTACAAGATCGCCGAGCGTCTGGGCGGCTTCCAGGCGGTTGGCCCCATCTGCCAGGGCTTTGCAAAACCCCTCAACGACCTCTCCCGCGGCTGCAAGGCGTCCGATATCGTCCTTGCCGTCGCCATCACCGCGCTTCAGGTGCGCGACTAAACTTTACGCAGGAGTACGACATGAAAATTCTGGTCATCAACGCAGGAAGTTCTTCGCTGAAATATCAGCTCATCAACATCGAGACGGAGGAAGTCCTCGCCAAGGGCAACGTCGAGCGCATCGGCATCAAGGGCGGCAGCCTCACCCATAAGGCGCTGGGCAAGACCTTCGTCATCGAAAAGGAGATCGCAGACCACACCGAGGCGATCCAGCTCGTATTAAAGGAGCTCATCGACGGTGAGGCGGGCGTCATCAGGTCGATGGACGAGATTGACGCCGTCGGGCATCGCGTCGTCGCTTCGGGCGAGGCGTTCAAGCAGACCACGCTCGTCACCGACGAGGTCATGAAGACGATGGACGAGATCGCCGAGCTCGCGCCGCTGCACAATCCGGCGGCGATCAAGGGCGTCAACGCCTGCCGCGCGGTCATGCCCGATAAGAAGATGGCGCTGGTCTTTGATACCTCCTTCCACGCGACCATGCCCGACTATGCGTACCTGTACGCAATCGACTACGACGACTACAAGACCTACCAGGTGCGCCGCTACGGCGCGCACGGCACGTCGCACAAGTTCGTCTCGCAGGCGGCGGCGGAGTACCTCGGCAAGAAGCCCGAAGAACTCAAAATCATCACCTGCCACCTGGGCAACGGTTCGTCCATCTCCGCGGTGGACGGCGGCAGGTGCATCGATACCTCGATGGGCTTCACGCCCCTTGCCGGCGTCCCGATGGGGACGCGCAGCGGCGATATCGACCCCGCGGCGCTGGAGTTTTTGTGCGCCAAGAAGGGCATGAACATTCATGAAGGGCTCACCTACCTCAACAAGAAGTGCGGCATGCTCGGCGTTTCGGGCGTTTCATCGGACTATCGCGATCTTACAGCCGCGGCAAAGGAGGGCAACTACCGCGCACAGCTCGCGCTCAATATGTTCTGCTATGACTGCAAGAAATATATCGGCTCCTACATGGCGGCGCTGGGCGGGTTGGACGTCATCGTCTTTACGGCGGGCGTCGGCGAGAATACGCCCTTCATCCGTCACGATATTTTGAATGGCCTGCAGGCGTTCGGCATCGAGGTGGACGACGAGAAGAACAACTATAAAAACGACGGCGCGATCCACGAGATCTCCAAGGACTCCTCGCGCGTCAAGGTTCTCGTCATTCCCACCAACGAGGAGCTGGTCATCGCCCGCGAGACGGCGGCGCTCGTCTGAGTGCAAAATTTATAAAATATTGCAAATTGCCGCATAAAAAAGATTGACAAAGGCGGCAAAATTTCCTATACTTTTATAAGTCAATGATTCCCGAAATAGACGTCCGCGGCTGTATCGCGAAAAAAATGACGGAGGGTTCGCTCGATTTTGACTTTGAGGCGGACGAAACTCTCCTCGATATCCCCTTCGTGAAGTTTGCGGGTCCCGTTCGGGCGGCGCTTGTCTATACAGTGCTCGATGATTTTTCCGTCGAGGTGCGGGGCGAGATCGCCTTTACTCTGCTGGGTGAGTGCTCCAGGTGCTTGAAAGAAGCAAAACAGGAGATCGTCTACCAAGCGGAGGGCTTGTTTGAACGGGGCGAGGGTGACGGCGAGACTTACGGATACCGGAACGGCAAAGTGACTTTGGATGAGTTCCTGCGCGATTCGGTGATGTTTGCGCTTCCGCCGCGGCTTCTTTGCGAGGCGTGCGAGCAATGGGAAAATGAATAACGAAGAGGTGAGATAAATGGCAGTCCCCAAGACAAAGCAGTCGAAGAGCATAACGAACAAGCGTTTTGCCAACTACAAGGCGACGGCGGCTACGCTCGTAGAGTGCCCTCATTGCCACGAGCTGAAGATCGCGCACCGCGTCTGCAAGAATTGCGGCTACTATGACGGCAAGGAAGTCGTTGCGCAGGAAGAAGCAAAGTAAGAACAATCAAAGCGGGCTGTTTTCAGGCCCGCTTTTTGCATGCCAAAAATATGATATTTCTACGCCCGCCGCCCCGCATTTTTGCGGGGCGGCGGGCGTTGGAAGAGAGCGGCAATCATTATGTGAATGCGGGTATCGGGGAATTTTCTGAGAAATTTTTGCCAAAGGGGTGTACGTGGCGCGCAATCTGTGATATACTGTCAATAATCGAAAGGGGAAATTTTTCCCGTCAGGAGGAAGAGAATGGATCTTAAGGCATTTTACAATCTCTCATACGGCGTGTACCTCTGCTCGAGCTGGGACGAGGGGCGTCCCGTCGGCTGCGTGGCGAACAGTGCGATGCAGATCACGTCCAATCCTGCGACGCTCGCCGTCTCGCTCAACCACGATAACTATACCAATCAATGCGTGAAAAAGACGGGCTATTTTGCGATCGCCATCCTTGCGGAGGACAGCAACCCCCTGCTCATCGGCAAGTTCGGCTTTTTCAGCTCCAAGGAAAAGAACAAGTTTGCGGAGTTCCCCTATGCGGTACGCGGCAAACTCCCTGTCGTTGACGACTGTCTCGCGTGGATCTCCTGCAAGGTCATCGACACGATGGAGACGGCGACGCACACCGTCTTTTTGGGCGAGGTCATCGATGCGGGCGTGCTGCGTCAGGGCGCGCCGATGACGTACGCCTACTATCACAAGGAACTCAAGGGAAAGACCTCTCCGAAGGCGCCCACCTACATTGCCGAGGAGAAGCAGTCGGCGCAGTATGTCTGCAAGGTCTGCGGCTATGTGTACAGCGGCGCGACGCCCTTTGAGGAGCTTCCCGACGACTGGGTCTGTCCCGTCTGCGGCGTTCCGAAATCGCAGTTTGAAAAGCGGTAATGTGGATCGGAAAAGAGGAGAAAGAGGAGTATCTTGACTGCTCCGTCCGCGGGCTTCGGCTGAAATTTTTCGCGGGACTGACCGAGGCGGAACGGAACGCCTGCAAGTCGTTCGCCGACTGGCTGCGGAGAAAATATTTTTTTCCGATCAGAGTCTATGTCTGCCTCGTTCCGCAGAAAGCATTTTATCATCCCGACGACGGGCATATTTACTATGGCGTATTTTACTCCGGCGAAGCGGGAAAGCGGAAGATCTATCCGCGCATTTGCATCGCCGCGCGTGCACAGACGCCTGAGGCACAGGAGGATGTGCTGCTGGCAATGGCGCACGAACTGACGCATTATTTTCAATGGTATTTTTTGGAGGATGAAGCGCGTACGGACAGGAGTCTGGAAGTGGAAGCGGGCAAGTGGGCGCGCTACCTCGTGGCGGAATATCTCTCAGAAAAGGGGACAAAACTGTATCGGGAATAAAAACGGCGCGTGCGCCGTTTTTTTATGCCAAAATGCTTGACAGAAGTACCCCGTGGGGGTATAATACAGATACCCCGTGGGGGTAATTGCAGGAGGAAACGCATGGAGCATTGCGAAGGGTGTGCGGCGCACTATAAACACACGCCGCGCGACGAAGGGGAGATCAGGGGGCTCGTCAATCGGCTCAACCGCATCGTGGGGCAGTTGAACGGCATCAAGAAGATGGTCGAGGAAAACCGCTACTGCGGCGAGGTCCTCGTGCAGGTATCCGCCGTCGAGAGCGCCGTGCGCGCGTTCGGCTATCAGATCTTAGAGGAGCACCTCGCGACCTGCGTCAGCGAAAAGATCAGGGCGGGCGACGAGAGCATCGTTTCCGAAACGGTGGAACTCATCAAAAAGCTCAACTGAAGGAAGGGGATGCCCGCACGGGTGCGGCGGTTCAATAGGGCGCGCGGCGGCGCGGTCGCGCCGCCGCGCGCAGGCAGTCGGCAGGCATCCATGCGATAAGGCAATCATCATGAAAAAGAAGTATTCGATCACAGGTATGACGTGCGCGGCATGCTCTTCGGGCATCGAGCGTACGGTGAAAAAACTGGACGGCGTGCAGAATTGCGCGGTCTCCCTGATGGGGGAGAGCATGGAAGTCGAGTTTGACGACAAAAAGCTCTCGGACGGGCGCATCAAACGCGCCGTCACGGCGCTTGGCTACGGCGCGTACGACTTCGGGCAGGTCCCCGTCAAAAAAAAGAAGCGGCTGACGCTCGGCGTGCGCTTTCTCCTGTCGCTCATCCTGCTGCTGCCGGAAATGTACCTCGCCATGGGGCACATGTGGGGCGTCCCCGTGCCGCACGGCTGGTGGAACTACGGCTTTCAGACGGGACTGGCGCTCGTCATCCTGCTCATCAACTATCAGTTTTTCGTCAGCGGCGTGCGCGCGCTGATCAAGTTGGTGCCCAACATGGACACCCTCGTCACGATGGGCGCGGCGGTGTCCTTTGTCTACAGCCTCGTCATGGCGATCCTCACGCCCGAGGAGCCGACGCTCTTCTTTGAGTCTGCGGCGATGATCGTCACGTTGGTGACGCTGGGCAAGTGGCTGGAGGACAAGAGCAAGCGCCGCACGGGCAGGGAAGTGGAGAAGCTCCGCTCGCTCGCGCCCGATACCGTCACTGTCGAGCGGGAGGGAAAAACGGAGAAGGTGCCCGTCTCCGAAGTCGCGATCGGCGATGTCATCGTCGTGCGGCAGGGTGAATCGGTCGCCGTGGACGGCACGATCTGCGAGGGGCACGCCTTTGCAGATCAGTCCGCCGTGACGGGCGAGAGCCTGCCCGTCGAGCTGACGGAGGGCATGCACGCGACCAGCGCGTCCATCGTGACGAGCGGGTATCTCAAGATCAGAGCGGAAAAGGTAGGTGAGGATACTATGCTCGCCTCCATCATCCGTATGGTGCGCGAGGCGGGCGCGAGCAAGGCGCCCATTCAGAAGCTCGCCGACAAGATCTCCGCAATCTTCGTGCCCGCCGTGTTCACGATCGCGCTCGTCACCTTCCTCGTCTGGCTGTTTGCGACCTGGGACGTGCAGGCGGCGTTCAACTACGGTGTGAGCGTCATCGTCATCTCCTGCCCGTGCGCGCTGGGGCTTGCGACGCCCGTCGCGGTCATGGCGGCAACGGGGCGGGGCGCGTCGCTCGGCATCCTCTTCAAGAATGCCGAGGCATTGCAGCGTTCGGCGACCCTCTCGACCGCGCTGCTCGACAAGACCGCGACGCTCACTGAGGGCAAACCCAAGGTCGTCGGCTTTATGGCGTACGCGGACGAGGCGCACGTCAAAGAGGTCGCCTACGCGCTGGAGAGCAAGCTCAATCACCCGCTCGCGCAGTGTCTTTGTGACTTCTGCGGGCAGGGCGCACTGACCGCGGAGGGCGTGGAATATATCGTCGGACAGGGCGCGCGCGGCACGGTGGAGGGAAAGACGTACTTCCTCGGCAACGAGCGCATTCTGGGGGGCGTTTCGGGCGATGCGACCGCCGCCCGCGCGGAGGCGGAGCGGCTGTCTGCCGAGGGCAAGACGGTGCTGTTTTTATCGGACGGGGCGCAGGTTTTGGCGACGTTCGCCCTCGCCGATACCCTGAAGGAGGGCAGCGTCGAGGCGGTGCATGATCTGCAGGCGCAGGGCGTCAGGACATATATGCTCACGGGCGACAACCGCGCGTGCGCAAACTTCATCGCCGCGCAGGCGGGGATTTCCGCGGACTGCGTCTATGCCGAGGTCCTGCCCGAAGATAAACTCAACGCCGTCCTGGAGCACAAGGGCGCGTCCGGGCTTACGGACGGCGTGAACGGCAAGGCGGGCAAGGGCAGGAAGCCTGCGGGCGTCGCGATGATCGGCGACGGCATCAACGATTCCCCCGCGCTCAAGGAGGCGGACGTCGGCTTTGCGATGGGCAATGGGACGGACGTCGCCATCGAGAGCGCGGACGTCGTGCTGGTCAGCGGCGACCTGCGCGCCGCGTCCAAGGCGATACGGCTCGCCAAAAAGACCATGCGCATCATCAAACAGAACTTATTTTGGGCGTTCTTCTACAACTGCGTGTGTATTCCGCTCGCGGCGGGGTGCTTTGCTTCGCTGGGCGTGTCGCTCAATCCGATGATCGCGTCGGCGGCGATGAGCCTTTCTTCCCTCTTTGTCGTGTGCAACGCGCTGCGCCTGACGGTGTTCATGCGCGGCAAGAAATATAAAAATCAACTCCCGCAGGGAGAGCAAAAAGGAGATATTACCATGAAAAAGTTACTCAAAGTGGAAGGCATGATGTGTCAGCATTGCGTCAAGCACGTCACCGACGCGCTGATGGGCGTTGCGGGCGTGACGAGTGTGGACGTCAACCTCAAAAAGAAGGGCGCGCTTGTCGAGTGCGGCGAGGGCGTGACGGATGAAGCGCTCACCGCCGCCGTCAAGGAAGCCGGGTACGAAGTCACGCAGATCATGTAAAGGTATGTGCGCGCGCCGCCGTCCGTTGTATCGGGCGGCGGCGCGCGCTTTGAAGGATATTTCGGAAACAGAGCAGAAGCTGAAGTTTCCGACACAACCTCCCTGCTTTCGTCACGGCTTTTCCGCATGCGCACGCGTGCAAGTGTTATACTGTCACAAAAAAGGGAGGCGCGTATGCAGACCTTGCTCTTGGACAGACGCACGCAGGATATGATCGAGGGATACGTCCCCGAGGGGGAGATTTTGTCGGGACTGGTGCGCTTCTTTTCCATTTTCTCCGACCCGACGCGCATCCGCATCCTTTCCGCGCTCGCCATCTCCGAAATGTGCGTCACGGATATCTCGCGGGTCCTGGGCATCAATCAGACGACGGTCAGCCATCAGCTTCGCTTTCTGAAGGATACGGGCATGGTCAAGACCGACCGCCACGGTAAAATCATCTTCTATTCGCTCGCGAACGACCTTGTCAATGATGTCATGCTCAAGGGCGTGGAATTCCTCGGGTATTAAACCGAATAGCTACCGTATCAGGGTGCGGGGCAGGCATGATTTCATGCCTGCCCCGCACCCTTTGCAAATATTTTTCCGAATTGCTTGAAAAATGCGCGCAAAGCGTGTATAATGGAAGTATGAGTGACGTGGTGCGCGAAAAACTCAAATTACTGCCCGATAATCCCGGCGTCTATATCATGCTGGATAAGGACGGCACGATCATCTATGTGGGCAAAGCGCGCAACCTCAAAAATCGCGTACGGCAGTACTTTCACTCCTCTGCCAAGCCCGTCAAAGTACAGGCGATGGTGGAGTGCATCGCCGATTTTTCCTATATCGTCACACCCAGCGAGGTGGACGCACTCGCGCTGGAAAACACCTATATCAAGAAGTACAAGCCCAAGTACAATATTCTTTTAAAGGACGACAAGACCTATCCCTACGTCAAGGTGACGCGCGAGGAGTACCCCCGCATCGTCATCACCCGCAAGGTGCGGCGCGGGGACGGCAAGTACTTCGGTCCCTTTATGGCGGGCATCGCCGCCAAGGACGTCGTGGAGATCGCGGCGCGCGTCTATCATATCCGCACCTGCTCGGTCGCCATCACGGAAAAGTGCAAAAAACCTTGTCTTGAATACCACCTCGGCAGATGCGGCGCGCCATGTGCGCACGCCATCGACAAAGACGCCTATATGGCGCAGGTGGAAAAGGCGATCGCCTTCTTATCGGGCGACTACGAGGAGGCGCAGGCGCTTTTGACCGAGAAGATGACCGCCTTTGCCGAGAACGAGGAATTTGAACTCGCCCTTGACTACCGCAACAAGATCGAGATGCTCTCCCGCCTCGGCGAGCGCAGGATCACCGCCATGCCCCGCGACGTGGACGCCGACATCTGGGCGTTCGAGAGCAACGGGCTGTATGCGACGGTGAGCGTCATCGTCACGCGCGGCGGCATCATGCAGGGCGGCAGGAACTTTTCCCTCACCGAGGGCGCGGGCGAGCGCGGGGAGAGCTTTCTCTCCTTCCTAACCCAGTACTACGCCGCACATGAACTCCCGCACGAGATCGTCGCGGACGAACCCTTTGACGAGGAACTCTTTTTGTCCTTCGCGCAGGCGCGCGCGGGGCGCAGGGTGACGATCACCCGTCCCAAGTTCGGCATCCGCCGCGAACTTTTGGACATGGCGCAGGGCAACGCAAAGGAGTACCTGGAAAAGTCCGTTTCCGCCATTCAGCACCGCAACGACATGACCGTCAACGCCTGCGAGCGTCTTCAGACGCTTTTGCACCTTACGCGCTATCCAAAGCGCATGGAGTGCTACGATATCTCCAACATTTCGGGCGTGGACAAGGTCGCGAGCATGGTCGTCTTTACCGACGGCGAGGCGGACAAGGTGCAGTACCGGCGTTTCCGCATCAAGACGGTCGAGGGCGCCAACGACTTTGCCTCCTTGCAGGAAGTCCTGCGGCGCAGACTTGCAAAACTTGGCACCGAGGAAGAGGAGCGCTTTATGCGCCCCCAGCTCATCGTCATCGACGGCGGCAAGGGGCAGCTCTCGGCGGTCAGGGCAATCTTTGACGAGATGGGCATTGCCGATATCGACCTTGTCTCCCTCGCCAAGAAGGAAGAGGCGGTATTCGTCCTCTGGCAGGACGAGCCCGTCATCCTCGATCGGCGCGACTACGCCTTAAAGACGCTGCAGCGCATCCGTGACGAGGCGCACCGCTTTGCGATCACTTATTTCCGCAGCCTGCACAGCAAGCGCAATCTGGAGTCTGTTTTGGACGAGATCGAAGGGGTCGGCAGGCAGAAGCGGACGGCGCTCATGCGCACGTTCGGCAATATTGACAAGATCATGCACGCAAGCGTGGAGGAGCTCTCCGCCGTGGAGGGCATCGGTCCCTCGCTTGCCGCGCGCATCAAACAGCATTTCAAGGAATTATGAAGTATCCGCTTTTTTTATCTGATTTCGACGGCACGCTCGTGCGCTCGGACGGCACGATCTCCGAGGGCAACAAGCGCGCCATTGCGGCTTACCGCAAGGCGGGCGGGACGTTCGCCGTCTGCACGGGGCGCATGCTCACCTCCATTCTGCCCAGACTCAAGGAGCTGGGCATTGAGGACGGTTTGGTCATCGCCTATCAGGGCGCGACCATTGCCGACGTCGCGACGGGAGCGCTCGTCAAGGACGACGGGTTTTCCCGCGAGGACGCGTTGCGCGTCGTGCGTCTCTTGGAGGAGAACGGGCGGCATGTCCATGTATATACCGTGGACGATCTGTATGCCAACCGCCGCGACGAGGCGCTGGAGGCATATGAGCACATCTGCGGCGTCCGGGCGACCATCGTCAGCGACATGCCGCTTGCGGATTTTGTAGAGAAAAATAATCTGCGCATTGTCAAGGCGCTTGCCATGGTCAGGCCGGAGGAACGCGCCGCTCTCATTGAGGAGCTTCGCCCCAAACTTGGGGAAGATTTCTTTGTGACCTGTTCGGCGGAAGTCCTCGTCGAGGTCATGCCGAAGGGACAGACCAAGGCGGCGGCAGTGGACTTTTTGTCCAAAAAATACGATATCCCCGTGGAGAAAATCGCCGCGATCGGCGACCAACTCAACGACCTGCCCATGATTCTGCAGGCGGGCGGCAGGTTTGCCGTCGGCAATGCCGCGCAGCCCTTAAAAGACGTAGCGCATGTCGTGGCAGATTTTGAACATGACGGCGTCGCCGAGGCGCTTGCAATCGCCATGCAGGACTGATGGTACAAATTTTGGGGGTACGTACCCGCGCTTTTGAAAAAAATTCCCGTTGACAACGGCGCGATCAAGGAGGGAGAGATGAACGAGACAATTTTACCCAAGGAAACCGTGATGCTCGATAAGTTTGCGTCCGATCTGGGACTGGAGATGCTGTACGCGGGCAGGGGCATCATCACGCTCACGACCATCAGCGTCGACCGTCCCGGGCTTCGCCTTGCGGGCTTCTTCAGCTACTTCGATACCCAGCGCATCATGGTCATCGGGCTCACCGAGCACGAGTACATGCACTCCTTCCCGTCCGATCAGCGCATGGAGAAGATCAAGCGGCTGTTTGACTGCGGCGAGATCCCGTGCGTCATCTTCGCGCGCGATCTGCCCGTGCTGCCAGAGTTCATGGAGTGCGCCCGCGCGACGGCAACGCCCATCTTCCGCGCGAGCAAGATGACCTCGTCGCTCATCGTCGATCTGAGTATCTACCTCAACCGCCTGCTCGCGCCCATGACTACCGTGCACGGCGTGCTCATGGACGTGTTCGGCGCGGGCATTCTGCTCATGGGCAACAGCGGTGTGGGCAAGAGTGAGACGGCAATGGAGCTCATTAAGCGCGGACACCGCCTCGTCGCGGACGACTCCGTCGTCATCCGCCGCATCGAAAACGAACTGGTCGGCACTGCGCCCGAGCGCATCCGCTACTTTATGGAACTCAGGGGCATCGGCATCATCAACGTCAAGAACATGTACGGCTCAGGCGCGGTCATGACGGAAAAGGAGATCGAGCTCGTCATGGAACTGGAGCCCTGGCGCAAGGACAAGGAGTATGACCGCATCGGCGGCGAGGAGAACGTGGAGACCATCCTGGGCATCAACGTCCCCAAGCTGACCATCCCCGTCAGTGCGGGGCGCAATCTTGCCATCCTCATCGAGGTGGCGGCGCGCGATCAGCGCCTCAAGAACATGGGCTATGACGCGGCGAGCGAACTCATCGCGAGAACGATAGGACGATAAATGACGGAACTGCTTGCCCCTGCGGGGGATGAAAGATCGGCATATGCGGCGCTCCGTGCGGGCGCCGACGCCGTATATCTGGGACTGACGCGATTTTCCGCGCGCGAAGGCGCGGAAAATTTTTGCATTTCTGCGCTGGAAAAATTGTCGCGCGAAGCGCATCTGCTGGGCGCAAAGGTGTATGTCGCGCTCAACACTCTCGTCAAGGACGAGGAGCTTCCCGCCTTCTTTGCCCAGGCGCGCGAGGCGTGGAACGCGGGCGCGGACGCCATCTTGTTACAGGATATCTTTCTTGGCCGCAAATTGAAGGAGACGTACCCCGAAATCACGCTGCACCTCTCCACGCAGGCGGGCTGCTGCAACATCTACGGCGCGCAGCTTGCCAAGGAATGTGGATTTTCCCGCGTCGTGCTCGCGCGCGAGACGCCCATCGGGGATATCCCCGCGATCGCGCAGCTGATTGAGGCCGAGGCGTTCGTGCAGGGGGCGCTGTGCACCTGTTTTTCGGGGCAGTGTTATTTCTCCAGCTTCGCGGGCAACAACTCGGGCAACCGCGGCAGATGCAAACAGCCCTGCCGCAAGAAATATACGATCGACCGCGCGGGTTTCGATGCGCCCGCCTATGCGCTGTCCCTTTCCGATCTCTCGGTGGGGGAGGACGTGCAAAAACTTCTGGACGCGGGCGTTGTCTCCCTCAAGATCGAAGGAAGGATGCGCTCGCCGGCGTACGTCGCGGCGGCGGTCTCCTATTACCGCGCCCTGCTGGACGGCAAGCCTGCGGGAGAGGCGTTTTCCGAGATGCGGCGCGCCTATAACCGCGGCGACTACACCCGCGGGCTCGCCTTCGGGCAGGATGCGCGCCTGCTCTCGCGCGACGTGCAGGGGCATATCGGAGAAAGAATAGGTGAGATTATCCGCGCGCAGGGGAAAGCGTATCTTTGCAAGAGCGATTATGCGGCGGAACAGGGCGACGGATTCAAGGTCCTGCGCGGCGGTAAGGAGGTGGGCGGCGCCCGCATTTCCGCGCCCGCGCGGGACGGATTTTTGCTCACGTCCCCCGAAAAACTGCGCATCGGCGACGAAGTGCGCCTGACATTGTGCGCAAAATCGGAGGAACATGCGCTCGCTCTGCGCCGTCTGCGGACGGGGGACGTCTGCGTGACGCTGCTCGCAGGGCAGCCCATGCGCGCCGTCTGCGAGGGCGTGGGACTGGAGGGAGAGGTGTGCGAGGCGGCAAAGAGCGCGCCGCTCTCCGAGGCGGACGTTGCGGCGAACTTTTCCAAAGTGGACGCGCTCCCCTTCTCGCCCCGCGTCACCGTGCACACGGACGGCGTGTTTGTGCCAAAATCTGTGCTCAACGCCTTCCGCCGCGCCTTCTATGAAAAATTGTATGACGCGCTCTCGCCCGCCTGTGCGCCGCTTGCAGAACGTACGCCTTCCATTCCTGAGCTTCCCCTTGCAGAGAGTGCGCAGACGGCGGCGATCGTACCCGCGGGGTTTGCAGCAAATACCGATCTCGTCATTGAAAAACTGTCCGATGATCAGCATACCGCGCTCACGAAGGGGGCGTGGCTGTACCTGCCGCCCCTGTTCACGCAGGCAGACGAAGCGCTGCTCGCGCCCGTCCTGCGGGAGGCGGAAGGCATCTATTGCGAGGGGACGTACGGCGTTTTTCTCGCCAAAAAGTACGGCTGCAAGCTGTTCGCGGGAACGGGGTGGAATTTATCCAACCGCGTCGCCGTGGCGGCGGCGCTGGAAGTGGCGGAATACGTTGCGCTCTCCAAGGAACTCACCGTGCGCGAGCAGGACGCCCTCTCTGCGGCGCGGACGTTCGTCCTCTCGGGAGGGGACTGCAAGCTCATGGACCTGTGCTACTGCCCGTTCGAAAAAAGCTGCAAGACGTGCGATCGGCGCGCCGTCTACCACCTCATGGACGAGGCGGGGCGCGTCTTCCCGCTCAGGCGGTACGCCCTAGCGGACGGCTGCCGCTTTGAAGTGTATAACTGCCTGCCCCTCGCGGCGGGCGTCGGGAGGGCGGGCGCGCTCGTCGACTGCTCGCTGGGGGATAAAACCGTCCTCAAAAATGTGCGCGATCCCGCCGCCGTGCTGCCCGCATCGACGCGCGGCCACGGCGCAAGGAGTTTACTATGAACGAACACGCAAAGCGATTGGAACTGGATAAAATCTTGGCGGCGTGCGCCTCGCACGCCGTGCTTGAAGCGGGGAAGGAGAAGATCCTCGCCTTAGAGCCCGTGCGCACCGTCGGCGAGGCGAAGGAGCTTTTGGACCTCACCGAGGAAGCGAGCCTTCTCTTGTTCACGCTGGGCTCGGGCAAGGTGGAGGAATTCCCCGCCTGCGAGGACAGTCTCGCCCGCGCGCGCAAGGGTGCGACGCTCTCCATGGCGGAACTTTTAGGCGTTGCGCGCCTTCTGCGTGCGGCGCGCGTGCTCTATTCGTCCGTGCGCTCCTTTTCGGACGAGCGCATCGTAAAAATGCGCTTCTTAACCGAGCATCTCATGTTCGATCGCAACTTGGAGGAGGACATCGGGCGCAAAATTCTCAATGAGAACGAGCTCTCCGACCACGCGAGCGAAAAGCTCTTTTCGCTGCGTTCGCAGATCAGGCAGCTGGGCGAGCGCATCCGCGCCCGCCTGCAGGGGTATCTGGCAGGCGAGGAAAAGAAGTACTTGCAGGACGGCATTGTCACCGTACGCGGGGACAGGTTCGTCATTCCCGTCAAGGCGGAATACAAGCGCAGCGTCAAGGGCTTCGTGCACGATCGTTCCCAGAGCGGCGCGACGGTGTTCGTCGAGCCGGAGGAAGTGCTGGAGATGAACAACGAGCTGCGCGGGCTTATGCTGGATGAACGCGAGGAGGTCGAGCGCATTCTCGCCGATCTCTCCCGCGCGGTCGGGCGCATGCATGATGCGCTCCTGCACGACATGGCGGTGCTCGCCGAGGCGGACAGCTTCTATGCGCGCGCCGAGTACGCCTACTCCGTCAAGGGGGTCAAACCCGCGCTCGGCGGGAATGGCATGGTCGAAATTATCAAGGGGCGTCACCCGCTTCTGGATGCCAAAAAGGCGGTGCCTGTCACGCTCTCGGTGGGCGGGGAATACCGCTTCCTATTGATCAGCGGCGCCAACACGGGCGGCAAGACGGTCACGCTCAAGATGTGCGGGCTGTTCTGCCTGATGGCGGCGTGCGGGCTGTTCGTGCCCGCGGCGGAGGGGACGCGGCTTGCCGTCTTTGACAACGTCTGGTGCGATGTGGGCGACAGCCAGTCCATCGAAGAAAATCTTTCTACGTTTTCGTCGCACGTTGCCCACCTCAAGGAGATCTTGGAGGGCGCGACGGAAAAGTCGCTCGTGCTCATTGACGAGCCGGGCGGCGGCACCGACCCCGAGGAGGGCGCGGCGCTCGCGCGCGCGGTGCTGACCGATCTGCTGCGCAGGGGCTGCAGGGGCATCGTTACGACGCACTACTCCTCGCTCAAGGAGTTTGCCTATGCCGAGGACGGCATCGAGAACGGCTGCATGGAGTTTGACGCCGCCGACTTTCGTCCCCTGTATCGCCTGAAGATCGGCGCGCCGGGCTCGTCCAACGCGCTGCTCATCTGCACGCGACTGGGCCTGCCCGCGCAGACCATCGAGGAGGCGCGCGGATATCTCTCTGAGGGTGCGCGCTCCTTCGAGCATACCCTGCGGGCGGCGGAGGAGAGCCGCGTGCAGACGGAGGCGGCGATGCAGGCGGCGCGCAAACAGCAGCGCGAGTGGGAACAAAGACTTTCCGAGCTCGGCAAGGAAGAGGAGAAGTTCCGCCGCGAGCGGGAGCGCTTCCTTGCTTCCTCCAAGGCGGAGGCGCGGCGCATCGTCGCCGAGCGCACCGCGGATGCGGAGGAGCTGCTCGTCGAGATGGAGAAGATCTTTGAAAAGCAGAACTATTCCGAAGCCGACCTCATCCGCGCAAGGACGCTCAAGAACAAGCTGGAAAATGCGCCCACGGAAGAGGAACCTGTGCGCGCCGTACCCGTGGATGCCGCAACGCTCAATGTCGGCGATCTGGTCATGGTCGGCTCGCTGGGAACGGAGGGCGCCGTGCTCTCCGTCCGCAGGGAAAAGGGGATGTGCGACGTGCAGGCGGGTGCCCTCAGAG
>DXBS01000086.1 GCA_019116405.1 Candidatus Gallimonas intestinigallinarum
GCCTTTTTGCCGTTGAGAATGATCGCAAGATCGTTGGTGAGATAGAGCGCCTGCCCGTCAGCGGCGAGCAGCACGTCATAGTCCTGCAATTGATATTCCGCGGGGATCTCTGCAGTCGGCTCTGCCTTATAGACGGCGACCATCGTCTGCCCGTAGGCAAAGAAACAGATGACGATGAGCAGTACCGCCAGAAGATAGTTCATCAGCGCGCCGGAAATCAGCACGATAATGCGCTGCCAGCACGGCCTGTTGGTAAAATAGCCGCTCTTATCGACGGGCTTCTCCGCCGCCTGTGGTACGTTTTTCGGGGGTACGTTCTCCGGTTTTTGCGCCATTTCGGGAAACGGCTCTTCAGCAGGGGGCTGCGCGGACGGCGTTTCTGCCGCGTCCTCCAGCCCGTCCTCGCCCGCAAAGGCGCAGTAGCCGCCCAAGGGAATGAGGCGCAGCGCAAACACCTGCCCCGTCTTTTTGGACTTGCGCTTGAAGAGCGCGGGGCCGAACCCGATGGAGAACTCGTCGATCTTGAATTTGAAGATCTTGCCCGCGATGTAGTGACCGAACTCATGGACGGTGATCATGACGAGCAGGATGAGGATGGCGAGCGCGACCGAGCCGACCGTGCTCCACACGTTAAGAAACAGATGATCCATAGATGAAAGCGTGCGCATGTGCGCGGGCGCGGGCGTCCGTTTGGGCGAGCTGCGCATAGCTGCATACGTCCTCGCGCGCAAAGGAGCAGAGCGCATCCTGAATAGTGTCCGCGATCGCGGGGAAAGTTATGCGTCCCTCGAGAAAGGCGCGCACGGCGACCTCTCCCGCGCCGTTGAGCACCGTGGGCATCGTCCCGCCCGCGCGCCCCGCCTCCAGGGCGAGCGAGAAGCAGGGAAATTTGTCCGCCGGGAAGGGCAGAAAGGTGAGCTTCCCCACCCCGGCAAGATCGAGTGCGGGCGCGCAGGGAAGGCGCTCCGGGTAGGTGAGCGCGAGCTGAATGGGCACGCGCATGTCGGGATAGCCCAGCTGCGCGAGCGCCGCGCCGTCCGCAAAATACACGAGCGAATGCACGATGCTCTCGGGGTGGACGACCGCCTCGATCTTCTCAAAGGGCGCGCCGTACAGCCACTTCGCCTCGATGATCTCGTACCCCTTGTTGAGCAGCGTTGCACTGTCCACAGTGATCTTGGCGCCCATGTTCCAGGTGGGATGCCGGAGCGCGTCTTTTGCGGTGACGTGGGCAAGTTCCTCTTTCGACTTGTGCAAAAAGGGTCCGCCGCTTGCCGTTAAAACGAGCTTTTCAAACGCGGCGTCACGGCGATAGGCGAGGCACTGGAAGATCGCGGAATGCTCGCTGTCCACGGGGACGATCTCCACGCCCCGCTCTTTGGCAGCGCGCATGACCAGTTCGCCGCCGCAGACAAGGGACTCCTTGTTGGCGAGCGCGACTCTTTTGCCCGCCGCGATCGCTGCGAGCGTGTAGGCAAGCCCCGCAAAGCCGCCCGCCGCGATGAGCGCGACGTCGCAGCCCTCAAACAGCTCCGCCCTGTCCCCGACCGTCTTCACGCCCGCGGGCGGGATGAACGGCGCCTCGCAATATGCAAGGCGGGGAGAAAATTCGCGGCAGAGCGCAGAGAGCTCCTCCGCCCGGCTCGCGCAGGCGAGGGCGGTAAAACGGAAGCGGTCGGGATAGCGGCGCACGACGTCCGCCGCCTGCCGCCCGATGCTGCCTGTACAGCCGATGAGTGCAATGTTCGTCATATTTTTCAAAAAGCGCCCGCCTTGCGGCGGGCGCAACCATCCTATTTTATGCGGGGCTCCCCGTGATCATGATGCGAATGACAAAGATAAACGCCACGATGAGGCTCGCGTAGAGGGAGGAATCGATCCTGTCCAGAACGCCGCCGTGTCCCGGGAGGATATTCCCCATGTCCTTGATGCCCAGCTTGCGCTTGAAGGCGCTTTCCACCAGATCGCCGAACTGCGAGAACGCCGCAATCACAACGCCCACACCGATAAAGAAGGGCAGCTCCTGCCAGACAAACACAGGCGCATGCAGTTCAAACTGCGCGATGCCCGTCAGCCGGACACAGTGGCTCAGACCATAGTAGATAAAGAACACGGCAAGCCCGCCCACAGCCCCGCCGATCAGCCCGCCGAAGCCACCGACGAGCGTTTTATTGGGACTGACGTGCGGCGCAAGCTTTGCGGGAAACTTCTTGCCCAGCGATCGTCCGAAGGTGTAGGCAAACACATCCGCCAGCGGCGCGACGACAAAGACGAGCGCGATCGCCGCATCCGAATAGAAGGCGAGGTGGTTGCAGACAGTCATGATGACGAGGAACACCGAGGGATAGAGGTACGCGATGAGCGTGTACCCCACCGACTCCAGGCTCATGCGCTCATGCCCGTAGACGAGAATGCCGAAGATGACCGCGATGCCGAGAATGAACACGACGAGCGCGGCATGCGGCGCGTAGTTGCGCCCCACCGCATCCAGCGGCGAATCTTCGGGAAAGCCGACGTTGAGGTAGTCGGTAAAGATGACGTCCGCAACGATATAAACCACCACGCACAGCTGCGAAAAGACCATCGCGGCGATCTTCTGCGACTTGTGCAGCTTGTCGCCGAATGCGCGGATCATCTCATACGTCCCGCAGATGGAAAAGATGAGGATAAGCGCGTCAAAGAACAGCTTGTGCACGAGCACCTTGCCCACAAAGAATGCAAGCAGGACGAGCGCATACACCGCGCCCGTGATGATGCGAAGCTGCGAGTTTCCAAGCCGCGCCTTTTTCTCCGGCGCGGGTGTCACGGGGGGCGTTGGTTGCATTTCTTCCATATGGTTACCCGATACCTGACCTTCCCCGCCCTTACGCCTTTCCGAAGCGGCGTTCGCGGTGAGAATACTCCTCGATTGCCTTATCCAGCTCCTGATCGGAAAAGTCCGGGAAGAGAACGTCTGTAAAATACAGTTCGCTGTAAGCCGCCTGCCACAGCAAAAAATTGGAGATGCGCTTTTCCCGCCCCGTGCGGATGAGCAGATCGGGTGCGGGCAGGTCGCCCTCCGAGAGCATGGAAGAGAACTCCTCCATCGTCACTTCCTTCCCCGCGCGCACCGCCTGATTGACCGCGGCGAGGATATCCTGTCTGCCGCCGTAGCCGATCGCGAGCACCAAAGTTCCTCGCGTGCCGCCCGCCGTGCGCTTTTCGCCCGCCTCGATGACCTGCACGACGTCCGCGGGCAGGAGCGTTCTGTCGCCGATGACCCGCAGCGTGATATTTTTACCCCGCAGGATCTCCGCATTTTCGGGAAAATATTCCCGCAACAGCGCGAAAAGCCCGTCCAGCTCCTCCTTGGAGCGGGACAGGTTCTCTGTGGACAGCGCAAACATGGTACAGCAGCGCACACCGCAATCGAAGATATGCTCGGAGAGCCCGATCATGCGCTTCATGCCCGCGCGGTGCCCCGCGCTGCGCGGCAGCAGCCGCTTTTTTGCCCAGCGCCCGTTGCCGTCCATGATGATGGCAATGTGTCCGGGGATCTTGGTCTCGTCCATCAGATGGTAAGCAGCTCCTTCTCTTTGGCAGAGACCGCTTTTTCCACTTCCTCGATGCAGGCAGAGATCTTCTTTTCGACGTCCTGTTCGCACGCCTTGCTCTCGTCCTCGGAGAGCTCCTTGTTGTTCTTCATCTTCTTGAGCGATTCCATTGCCTCGCGGCGGACGTTGCGCACCGCGATCTTGGACTCCTCGCCCATGCGCTTGACCTGCTTGACGAGATCCTTTCTGCGCTCCTCGGTGAGTTCGGGGAAGACGAGGCGGATGACGTTGCCGTCGTTGGTGGGATTGATCCCGATATTGGAGGCAAGGATCGCCTTTTCGATCGCCTTTAAGAGGGACTTATCCCACGGGCTGACGACAAGGCATCTTGCATCCACTGCGGCAATGTTGCCCAACTGGTTGAGGGGGCTGGTGCCGCCGTATGCCTCGACCTGGATCTTGTCGAGGATGTGCGGATTGGCGCGCCCCGCGCGCACTGCGGCGAACTCGTCCTGAAGGACGCTCACCGTCTTATCCAGTTTGTCTTCGAGAATGAGGAAGATCTCCTCTACCTGTTCGTTTTCGATCATATCAAGCTCCTTACTTTAATTTCTCAGCCGTTGGAGATGAGCGTGCCCAGCGTCTCGCCGCAGACGGCGCGGACGATGGAGTCCTTCTCAAACAGAGCGAACGCCAGGACGGGAATGTTGTTCTCCATGCACATGGTCGCCGCCGTCGTATCCATCGCCTTCAGCCCCTTGTTGATGATATCGCTGAAGGTGAGACGGTCGTACTTCTTCGCATCGGGGTTGACGGCAGGGTCGCTGTCATAGATGCCGTCCACGTTCTTTGCCATCAGGAGAACGTCCGCATCGATCTCGCACGCGCGCTGCGCGGCCGCCGTGTCCGTCGAGCAATAGGGGTTGCCCGTGCCGCACGCCATGATGACGATGCGCCCCTTTTCAAAATGGTGCAACGCCTTTCTGAGGATATACGGTTCGGCAACCGACGTCATGATGAGCGCCGTCTGCACGCGGGTCGGGATGCCGCGCTTTTCGATGGCGTCCATCATCGCGAGCGAATTCATGACCGTGGCTAGCATACCCATGTGGTCCGCGGTCGTGCGGTCCATGTTGGTCCCCTGCCGTCCGCGCCAGAAGTTGCCTCCGCCGATGACGAGTCCGATCTGCACGCCCATCTCATGCACCTTGACGAGCTGATCGACGACCATGGCGACCACGTCCTCGTTGAGCCCGAACCGCTGATCGCCCGCGAGCGCCTCTCCGGAAAGTTTTAGTAAGACCCTCTTATATTTCGGCGTCATCCATTTCTCCTTTTGTGTCGGCTCATGCCGTATTCTCAACTGTTTCTACAAGTATACCATACCGACGAAAAAAAAGCAAGACGAAATGAGAAATACTTTGCGGCAATCTGCTCATTCCTCGCCCGATGTATCATCCTTCGGCGTATTCCTTTTGTTCTCCTGCTGCGCGGAGCGCTCCGTCGCCGCAGCCCGGGAGGTCCCGTCCTTCCCCTTCTCCATGCTCTCGCGGACGAGCGGAACGGAATCGGGATTCCTGCGCGAGGAGAGGGACGGGAACGCTTTCAACAGGCGCTTGGGCATCTTTTTGACG
This sequence comes from Candidatus Gallimonas intestinigallinarum, assembly GCA_019116405.1. The sequence goes on from DXBS01000086.1 coordinate 5,168, forward strand.
ATCTCGTCGATGCGAGCCTTCGCCTCCGCCTTGCGTGCAGCAGACTTCTCGTCCCATGCCTCTTTTTTCTCCTCCAGCGTTTCCCTGACCTGCGACGTCTTCTTTTTGGCACTGTCTTTGACCTGCTCCACGCCCTTCTGTGCGGCGAGCGTCACCGCGGCGACTTCTTTGCCGATCAGTTCCGAGCCCGCGCGCATCGCCTTGGCGAGTTTGTCGATCTCGGCAAGTTTTTGATTGAGCTTTAAGACCTGCAGCACGGTGAGAATGACGTCGGCAAGCAGGATCGCCGCGCCGATGCAGACGAGCACGGTCCCGGCAATTTCTGTAAAGAGCATGGCAAACTTTCGGATGAGCGGATGCAGGATACTGATGACGCACACCGCCGCGATCCCCCAGAGCAGGGAAAATTCCAGGCAGATGTATCCCTTAAAATTAAATCTGCGCTCCGAATAATCCCACCATTTATCGTGAAAAAAGGTCTCCAGGAGCCAGCCCGTGACGAGTTCCAGGAGAGTCGGCACAGCGACGCCGACCAGGAACACCGCCCACATCTGCTGCGCATAGTCGCCGAGGATGAGCAGGATCACGACGACGCCCGCGCCATAGATGGGGCAGACGGGACCGTTCAGAAATCCGCGGTTGACAAACTTACCCGTCTTGATGGCGTGAAAGGCAACTTCGCACACCCAGCCGAGAAAGGAATAGATGAAAAAGTATGCAAATACCTCGTACAGCGTCAGCGTATGCAGATAGATGTGATACATGGCATGCTCCCTGAATGAGAATACACAGAGTATATCATGGGCAAGGCTCATTGTCAACCTCTCAATTACTACCTGCAAAATTTCGCCAAAGCAACAAATCAAGCGCGCCGCCGTGGAAATCGCACGGCGGCGCGCTTGATTTTTGTCAGCGAATGCGGACGCTAAAAGGACCGCATCACATAGCACAGGGACTGCTCGTCGTCATAGACCAGCGTCAGGAAAAACCGTTCATCCCCGCTCTGCGTCATCCGGTAATAGTACGCATCCTCCCAGCCGATCGCATATTCCTGCGGGATGGTTTCCTCCATGCTGCTTTCCATTACCTGCCTCTGCGCATCTGTAAACTGTTCCAGACGGTCATCGCTGCCATAGGAAAGATCGGACAGCCACGCCGTCGGCCGCGCATCGTATCGGATGACACTGTACTCATGCCCATGTCCGTGAGAATCGTAGACATGCCGGAAATAGAGAAGTTCCCCATCCTGCGGGAGATCGGTCTGCCACTCCTCGCGCAGCGACGCGGCGACATGCTCCACCGAAGACCGCGTTTCGACGGCGGGATACCAACTATCAAACCATAGCGCAAACCCGATAAAGGCTGCGCCCCCGACTGCGCCGACCAACACCAGGATCAATACGACGAGCGCAGCCACCCTGGCGACTTTTCTTCTGTGCCCAACTCCTCTTCCTTCCATGATTTTATCTCCGTTTGTACTATTGCAGCCTCTATTCTACCCCCTTTGCCGAAATACGTCAAGGAAAAACATTGCCGGTGCATGACAATTTGCGCAAATATTCCGCGGCGGGACAAATTTATCTATGTTTCCGCAACGAAGCGAGGCTATATTGCAAGCCCCGCTCGCGCAAAGAGGGAGAGATGCCGCAGACGCGTTGCTTCTGTCGGCATCTCTCCCTCCCATCACGAAAAATCTCACGCCTTTGCGTGAGATTTTTCGTGAGTTTCTTTTTTACTTCTTCATTGCCTCAACCTGCTTTGCGACTTCCTCGGAGAGGTCCTCGTTCTTCTTTTCGAGACCCTCGCCGCGGACGAAGAAGCAGAACTGCTTGACGGTGACGCCGGCGCCCGCCTGCGCAAGCAACTGGGCGATCGTGATCTTGTCGTCCTTGACAAACTTCTTATCCATGAGGCAGTTCTCCTCATAGAACTTCTTGATCTTGCCCATGACGATCTTCTCGGCGATGTTTGCAGGCTTGCCCTCGTTGATGACCTCCTGCAGCAGGATGTTCTTTTCCTTTTCGAGCGTCTCAGCGGAGACCTCTGCCTCGGTCATGTACTGGGGCTTTGCGAATGCGACGTGCAGCGCGACGTCGTGTGCGACTGCCTTTGCCTTCTCGGTGGGCTCGCCCGTGAAGTTGAGCATGACGCCCATCGTGCCGCCCATGTGGATATAGGTCTCAATGAAGCCCTCTGTCTCATACACGGTGAAGCGGCGCACGGAGATCTTCTCGCCGATGACGGCGACCTGCTCCTGAATGTAGGTCTCCACCGTCTTGCCGCCCATGTCGCTTGCAAGGAGCGCTTCGACGTCTGCGGGCTTGACCGCTGCGATCTGCTTTGCGACCGCGTCCACGAGTTCCTTGAACTTATCGCCCTTGGCGACGAAGTCGGACTCGCAGTTGACCTCGACCAGGACGCCCGTCTTGCCCTCAACGAGTGCATAGACGATGCCCTCTGCCGCGATCTTGGATGCGCGCTTTGCAGCCTTTGCGATGCCGCGCTCGCGCAGAAGATCAGCCGCCTTGTCCATATCGCCGTCCGCGTCCACCAGGGCGCGCTTGCAATCCATCATACCTGCGCCCGTCTGTTCGCGCAGCTTCATAACGTCCTTTGCGGTAAATTCTGCCATGATTGAACTCTCCTTGTCAAGTTACTCTGCAGCTTCCTCTGCTGCGGGAGCGGGCTCCTCTGCCTGCTCGGAAACGGGCGTCTCGCCCTGGTTTGCCTCGATGACCGCGTTTGCGATGACGGACGAGATGAGCTTGATCGCACGGATCGCGTCGTCATTGCCGGGGATGACGTAGTCGATGAGGTCGGGATCGCAGTTGGTATCGGTAATCGCGACGATCGGGATGTGCAGCTTGCGCGCCTCTGCAACGGCGATGTCCTCGTTGTGAGGATCGACGATGAACATGACGCCGGGCATGGAGCGCATCTTCTTGATGCCGCCCAGGTTCTCCTGAAGCTTGCTCATCTCTTTCTTGAGCCCGAGCACTTCCTTCTTGGGAAGCAGGTCAAACTCGCCGGACTCCTCCATCTTCTCCAGCTTTTCGAGGTAGTCGATGCGGGAGCGGATGGTCTTGAAGTTGGTGAGCGTGCCGCCCAGCCAACGGGAGTTGACGTAGAACTGACCGCAGCGCTCCGCCTCTTCCTTGATCGCATCCTGCGCCTGACGCTTGGTACCGACGAACAGGACGGACTTGCCCGCCTTGACCTGCTCGACGACAAACGCGTACGCTTCCTCGATGAGCTTCGCCGTCTTTTCCAGGTCGATGATGTGGATGTCGTGACGTGCGGCGAAGATGTACTTCTTCATCTTGGGGTTCCACTTCCTCGTCTGGTGTCCGAAGTGGACGCCCGCTTCGAGAAGCTGTTTCATGGTGATAACTGCCATAATTCCTCCGTTTACCTCCCCGCGCGGCGTTGTTCCCGCCCCAGATCCGCATGCAAAAAATTTACGGACACGGAGAGCGGCGCACTTGCGGGTGCGGATTTTGTGCGCGCATACGCACAAGCGTTGGTATTATACCATACCCGAATTTTTTTGGCAATTACTTTTCATGCGCTTTTGTAAAATTTTGAGAAAAAAGCGGCGCCCGCAGATGAAGTGCCCCCCAAAGTTTGGACAAAAAATATTAGATTGTATGGGAATGAGTACGGTACCCAACCGGGCTCATTCCTTTTAATTTGAGAGAAATTCTCTCGTTGTTCCAGTAGGATATGTATTCGCGCAACTTTTGCATGAAATCTTCTACGCTCTCAAACTTCTCGCCGTAGAACATTTCTACCTTCAATCTTCCAAAGAAACATTCCATCGCGCCGTTGTCCATGCAGTTGCCCTTGCGCGACATGCTCTGCGTTATGTTGTGTTCTTTCAGATACCTTTGGTATTCTGCGTGTTGGTATTGCCAGCCTTGGTCTGAGTGAAGTATTGGCGTTGCGTCTTTCGGTAGTTTCTTGCTCAACCCGTCAAGCATTTCTCTTATCTGCGCAAGGTCGGGATGGAGAGATATGGAGTAAGACATGATTTCATTATTGTATAAGTCCATTATAGGCGAAAGATATACTTTCGTTGTGCAGACATTGAACTGCGTCACGTCCGTTGCAAGTTTCTCACAGGCGTTTTCTGCATGAAAATCTCTACTTAAAAGATTGTCTGCAACAGTTCCAACTTCGCCTTTATACGAATGGTACTTTCCGTTTTTGCGTGTCTTGCCACGGATACCAAGCATTTTCATCAGCCGCCGTACCTTTTTATGGTTGATCTTTATGCCTTTTTCCTGCAATGCGTACGCAATACGCCTGTATCCGTACCTTTGCCCGTTCTTCTCAAAGACTTCCATGATCGCCTGCTTGTCTGCAGAATCCCTATCTGTCTTTCCTGCCTTGACATGATAATAGAACGTGCTGCGCGGCAAACAAGAGATTTTCAAAAGTATTTTCAGCGGAAATCTCCGCCTTAGCTCAGCAATTATTTTCGCTTCTTCCCGCTCTTTTGCTCTTCCGCATAAACTAAGGCGCTCAGTTTTTTTATGTATTCGTTCTCCGCTTCAAGATATTGTATCCTTTCTTTCAGCCTTTGGTTCTCTGCTATTAAGTCTTCTTCCACAGACTTATCCAATGGCTGTTTCCTCGGTCTGCCCGTGCTTTTTCTTCCGCGTCGTTCTTCCATGAGTCCTGCCGCTCCTTCTTCCAAGTATATGCGCTCCCACCTGTGCAGAGTTTCCATTGCTCCGCCCATAGAGTTT
>DXBS01000087.1 GCA_019116405.1 Candidatus Gallimonas intestinigallinarum
CGCGGGCGAAAAATCTCCACCGACAACTTCTTTCCCGCAGGGGGGCGGGAAAGTATATCCCGTTGACATTCCACTTCGGCGGCGAGCTGGTCTGGTTAAGGCGGTTAAGCACAAAAGCACCGCAAATTAAATTAAGGCGCGCCCCGCGCCGAAAGGAGAACTCGTTCGCCCGCAATCGTTACGAGAAATGTAAATATTTCGGCGGAACGGTCGCGCTCGGCTATAAGATAGACAGCGAAAAGAATTACATTATAGACGAGGAAACCGCGCCCATTGTAAAGCAAATGTTTCAAACGCTTGCGGGCGGCTACAATTATGCGCAAATCGCCCGTTATCTGAACGGGCGAGGAATAAAAACCGCATGCGGCGGCGTATGGAACAAGCACAGTTTTCACTGTCTGTTTTCTAACCGCAAATATATAGGCTAATATACCTTTCAGGAAACAGAGATTGAGGGTGGCGTACTGCAAATAATAGACGACGAACTATTCGACGAAGTGCAGAGAGTTTTGGCGAGATACGCCGCCGCACCGTCGAGGTAAAAAAGCGAAAGTCGAATATATTTTAAGCTAAAAACTCATATGCGGACTATGCGGCAATAAAATGACGGACGTGAGCGGGACGACTGCAAAATAAAACGGCTGGAAAACCTCATTGCGGAAAACCAAAAGGCAATAGACAATCTCATGCAGGCGTTAATGCTCGGCAAGATTGCCGACACCATTCTGTCGCAAATTGAGAAGTTAGAGAACGAAAACAAGGAACTGCAAGACACCATATCGACCGAAAAGGCAATGCAAATAAATAACAGTTATGCCGATATTCGCAAATGGTTGTTACACTTCCGCACGCTTGACTATTCCAAAACAAAGAACCGCAAAGACCTGATAGACACTTTTATTTATAGAGTGATACTGTACGACGATAAAATGAAAGTGTTGTTCCACCTAAAAGGCGGGCAACAGGGCGAACTGCTCTTAAATCTGCTTTTCCCTGATTATCCCGACGGACACGGCGACGACGGCGAGAACGCCCACGAAATGTCCGAAAATGAAAAAGAAACCGACAAATCGGTTTCTCTTTCATCGGGGTGTGCGTATACCCCTGTTATGGTGGACCTGCGCAGAATACTTCGCGCCAATCGCGCCATCTTTCCTTGTCTTTCGCCGTGCGTTGCGCTCGTGCCGCCTTCGGCGGGATGAACTGCGTGCGCCCCTTTGCCTTCTATATCCCGCTCCGCTTCCCCGGCGCAACGCAGTCATTTGACAGGTCCACCAAAAAAGCCACAGGGTGCATTTGCCCCGTGGCTTTTTTTGGTGGACCTGCGCAGAATTGAACTGCGGTCTTACAAGGTTCGTCTGCGGACACTACACGCTTAGTCTGTGATCAGATCTCGCCCGCGGGCAGTCCACAGACAGCCTGCACCTTGGGCATACTTCCCTGTTATCCTCTCAGGGGACGGAAGTGTTTCCCCCGAGTAGGTTCCCCACTCGATTGACGCCCTGTTCCCGACCGTGGGCAATCGGGGCAGGACGGGGCTTAAAACGTTAAGCCGCAAGCGCTACACGGCGCGCGGAAGCGCGACGCGCAACAGCCGATCTCTTTTTGGAGTCAGCATTTAAAATTGTTCCGTTTTTCCGGAGCCGAGCCTCCGACGTGCGTCCGTCAAACTCCGCTTGCAATCGAATCCGAAACAGGCCCATGGAGTTTGTTTTATTATATTATACCTCAAAGCGCGTTTTGTCAAACAAAATGACGGTGTTTTGAACGGAATCCCGCAAGCTCGCTCGATCACGTTTCACTTTGCTGCCATTGCACAAAGATGCTTAAGATGCGTTCCAACTTCTTGGGATCCCCCATTCCCTTAAAAAAGTAATTTTCCACCTTGCACAAGATCCAATCCTGGTCGGAATGCCATTCGTCGATCTGCTCAAAGGGTTTATCCTGCAATTCCGTCTCGTACAGGTAAATTTCGACGCTCCAGCCGGGATTATCCAGCGTCTCGATCGTGATCCCGTAATCATGTTCCCAATCCCCGTCGCATTGCGACTGAAACCATTCATTGACAGCGTTTAAGACGTCCATTGTAATCTCCTTCTTTCCAAAAACAGCATTTTTCACCCCTTTCGTGCCGACGACGCCAAAACGATAAACTTATCGGGCGAGCCGGCAAAATATTCCTCTTTGAACAGGGCGACCTTATCCATGACAAACGCGCTGCCGCCCCCTGAGGCAAAACATGCCTCAACGCCCTCTTCGATCGATACGACCTCTCCGTCCTGTGCGCAGAAGACGAGAAATCCTTCCCCCGCGCAGGTATACTTCTTCAATTGCGTGATCACCTGCGCTTCGTTGAGTTTATCGCCCCCAAAAATGATCGCCTTTTCATCGATCATCCCGAGCACATCGTGACAAAGCCTCCACTCAAACCGATCGGGTTTCTTGCGCATCTCGTGCAGGACGCGCTCCCGCAAGTCCTTTCTGACAAATTGATCTGCAAAATATTCCTGCTGTTCCCTGGTCATAAACTTCTCCTTGACCCTTCCGGCATGCCGAAGATAAGTCCCCCCTGAGCCGACGGCTCAGGGGCGGCTGTTTTGCCTCGCATTCTAATGTGATTGAGTAAAGATTTTAGTTGAGCGTCACATCCTTGAGGCTTTCGTACTTCTCCATGGCGGCGCGTCTGATCTCCTCGAAGTTCAGGCGGCGCGAAAACGCCTCGTCCGTCAGTTTTTTTGCCGTGAAGATGACGTCCGTCGAATAGCGCAGGTTCTTGATGTCCGTCAAAAAGTGTCCGCTCTGGCGGGTGCCGAGAAAATCGCCGCTGCCGCGCAGCTGCAGATCCTTTTCCGCGAGCGCAAAGCCGTCCGACGTGCTCTTGAAAATGCCGAGCCGCTCGCGCGCCGCGTCGCTGTCCGCGCCGATCATCAAAAAGCACCAGCTCTTCTCGCTCCCGCGCCCCACTCTGCCGCGCAGCTGGTGCAGCTGCGAAAGCCCGAAGCGCTCGGCATTCATGATGACCATGATGGTCGCGTTGGGCACGTCCACGCCGACCTCGATGACGGTGGTCGAGACGAGGCAGTCATATTCGTGATTTTTGAACGCCGTCATGACGGCGCTCTTTTCCCTGTCCTTCATTCTGCCGTGCAGCAGCCCGAAGCGTACGTCGGGAAGCCGCCCCTTCAGTTCCTCCCACAGTTCGGTGACGGAGGTCACTTCCCCCTCGTCATCGTCGATCTTGGCGCACACGAAGTACGCCTGCCGCCCCTTTTTGCACTCCCCGCGCACATAGCCGAGCATATCCTCGTACTTGTAGGCGGGAACGATGGCGGTCGTAATGGGCTGCCGCGCGAGCGGCTTATCGGGAATAGTGGTCACGTCCAGATCGCCGTAAAAGACAAGCGAGAGCGTGCGCGGAATGGGCGTTGCCGACATGACGAGCATATCGGGCGACTCCCCCTTTTCGCCGAGCTTGTTGCGCTGGGCGACGCCGAAGCGGTGCTGTTCATCGCAGACGCAGAAGGCGAGGTTCTTGAAATGCACGTCCCCCTGCAGGACGGCGTGCGTGCCGCACAACACGTCGATCTCCCCTGCGGCAAGCGCTGCCTTTAATTCCCGCTTCTCCTTTGCCGTGCTGCCGCCCGCAAGATAGCCGACGCGGTACTCGGGGAAGGTGCGCTGCAGGAGCGCATAGTTCTGCGCGGCGAGCACTTCGGTCGGCGAGAGGTAGACCGCCTGAAAGCCGCTTTTCAGCGCCATAAAGATGCCCGTCAACGCAACTGCCGTCTTGCCGCTGCCGACGTCCCCCTGCAAGAGGCGATTCATGCGCACGGGGCCGGTGACATTATCGTAGATCGCGCGCACAGCCGCCTGCTGCCCCGCCGTGAACGGGAAGGGAAAGCGCTTTTCAAAGTCGGCGACCTCCCGCTCGGTGACGGTGTACTTGTTGACGCGCGCCTCCTGCCGGTCCCCCTTGATGAGCTTGAACGCCGAGAGCAGCGTAAAGTACTCCTCCAGGGCGATGCGCTCCGCTGCCTCGCGCATCTCCTGCTGCGTCTTGGGGGCGTGAATGGCGCGGTATGCCGCATCCAGGGGCGCAAGCGCGTACTTCTGCCGCAGTTCGTAGGGAATGACGGAGACGATTTTTTCGACGGCGAGCGCCGAGGAAACGGCGTCGCGGACGATGCGCTGCGTCGGCCCGCCCTTTAGGGGATAGACGGGGACAAGCCCCTTGAGCCGTACATTCTTTTCCATCGGCTCGAATGTCGGGTTGACGAGGCTGATCTGCCCGTAGCGGTTCTGCACTCTGCCGTAGAAGAGGTACTCGCCCGGCTTTAAGCGCTGCGCGAGGTAGGGCATGTGAAACCACACCGCCGGGAAGGTGACGCCATCCTGCTCCAGCCAGGCGCGGACGGTCTTGTTGCGCGAATACAGCTTGGGGGGCTCGACGGAGACGATGCGGCAGGCAATGAGCGCCATGTCATTGTGATAGACCGACGTGATCTTTGTGCGGTCAGTCATGTCGAGATAGGCGCGCGGAAAGCAGCGCACGAGCTGTGCGCTGTCCGTGATGCCGAGCTTTTCCAGTTGTTCGGCGCGCTTTTCAGTGACGCCTTTGAGTCTGATAAGTTCCATTTTGATGAAACGGCGGCGCGGGCAAGAAAACGCCCGCGCCGCCAATCTTTTTATTCCAATGCAAGCATATAGTAATAAACGGGCTGTCCGCCGTAGTGGAAGTCAACGTCGCAGTCGGGGAATGCCTCCTGCACCTTTTCGGAGAGTGCGGATGCATCCGATTCGTCGACGCCTTCGCCGTAGTACAGCGTGATGACCTCGTGAGAGTCGTCTTTGAGTTTATCAAGGAGCTTGAGCACCGTTTCGTCGATCTCGTGCCCCTTGGCAAGGATCTTCTTGTCGTCCAGTCCGATGATGTCTCCTTCCTTGATGGAGAAGCCGTTGACGTTGGTCGTGCGCACCGCGTGCGTGACCTGACCGCACTTGACGTTGTCGATCGCGTGGATCATGTTGGTCTTGTTCTCTTCGACGGGTGCTTCCGGATTGAACGCGAGCGCCGCCGCAAAGCCCTGCGGGACGTTCTTGGTGGGAATGACATGGATCGTGCGGTTGTCGACGAGCGCCTTTGCCTGCTCCGCCGCGAGCACGATATTTTTGTTGTTGGGGAATACGAACACGTTGTCCGCGTTGATCTTCTGAACTGCCGTCGCAATGTCGGACGCGGAGGGGTTCATCGTCTGACCGCCTTCTATGACGCGGTCGACAAACAGGTCTTTGAAGATATCGGAGATGCCCTCGCCCGCGCAGATCGCGAGCATGCCCTGCTCCTTCTTCTCTGCCTCGCGCTTTGCCTTTAAGGCGCGGTTCTGTTCGAGCATGTTTTCGATCTTGGGACGATCCAGCTCGCCCAGTTCCAGCGCGTAGGTGAGCGCGACGCCGGGGCTGTTGGTGTGCACGTGCACCTTGACCATCTCCAGATCGCCGATGCAGATGACGCTGTCGCCGATGCCCATCAGGTTTTCGCGCAGCTTGTCGATGTCGGCAAGGGTGGTGCTCTTTTTCAGGTTGATGATGAAGAACTCGGTGCAATAGGCAAACTGGATCTCGCCCAGGTCCATATTGATGATATCTGAGTTATCGCCGAAGTCCGCCTCACTGCCCGCGTTGCTCGAAGCCTCGGTCTGCACTTCGGAGACGATCTCCTCGCCCATGATCGCGGAGAGAAAGCCGCGCATGATGGTCATAAGTCCCACGCCGCCCGAGTCCACGACGCCCGCCTTCTTCAATACGGGCAGAAGTTCGGGGGTCTGCGCGAGCGCCCTGTCCCCTTCCTCGATGACGGCGGGAAGGAAGGTCTCAAAGTCCTTGTACTTGCCCGCGATCTTGACGGCGTACTCACTCATCATGCGAACGACGGTGAGGATGGTGCCCTCCTTGGGGATGGAGACGGCGCTGTATGCGACCTTGGTGCCCGCCTCCAGAGCCTTGGCGAACGTCCTGGTGTCCACTTCTGGCTTGCTGTCGTGCAGGACGGAACAGATCCCGCGGAAGATCTGCGAGAGGATGACGCCCGAATTGCCGCGCGCACCGCGCAGAGCGCCCTTGGAGACGTGATCGCACACGTCGGGGAAGCTGTTGGAGGCAGTGGAGAGTTCCTTGACCGCCGACTGCATCGTGAGCGACATGTTGGTGCCGGTATCGCCGTCGGGCACGGGGAAGACGTTGAGCGAGTCCACATTTGCCCGATTATTTTCCAGCATCTTCGCGCCGACAAGGACCATCTTACGGAATGTGGCGCAATTGATCGTTTTTTGCATGAAACCTGATTCTCCCGAATATTGAAGTCGCTGGGAAGCCTCGCCTTATAATTTCAGGCCGGCTACATTGACGTTGACAGTGTCCACGATCATACCCGTGAAGTTTTCCACCTTGTACTTGATGGCCTCCTTCAGGGATTCGGCGACTGCCTCGATGGAGACGCCGTACTTGATGAGGACGGAGATGTCAATGAAAATGCGGTTCCCGGACGTGACGACTTTCACGCCCTTGCCTCCCGCGTCTTTTTTGAACAGTTCGGCGAACGTATCCGTAAAATGGCGCGACGCAGTATCTACGATGCCGTAGCTCTCCAGCGCAGCCTGCGCCGCGACCTTTGCGATGGCAAGGTCCGAGATGGAAATTTTACCGTATGCGTTGCTCGTGCTTACAGACATAAATGATTGCTCCAAAACGTTCTCCCATCTATTCTACCCCATCGCGCTTCAATTTGCAAGCATTCTTGGGAAATTTTTCGATATTTGCAAAAAAAATTGCCTTTTTCGACCTCAATTTCATTGCTTTTTTTCGGAAGAAATGCTATCATTGATTTGTTCGGCGCGCGGGGAATGCCCCGTGCGTTTTGACAGCAGAGAAAATTTCGCCCCTCGGGAGGATGATAGTATGTCGAGAGTTTGCAGTATTTGCGGCAAGGGTCAGACGGCCGGTAACAACGTGAGCCACTCCAATCGCAAGACCAAGCGTGCGTTCAAGGCCAACGTCCAGAAGGTCTCCTTCGTCAAAGACGGAAAGGTCGAGACCGATTACGTCTGCACGCGCTGCCTGAAGAGCGACAAAGTCGAGCGCGTTTAAGTTTTATTGACAAAAAAAGGACTGCTGCGGCAGTCCTTTTTTGCATTCCTCGCTTCCTGCCGCCGTCCCCTATCCGCACACTTCTTCAAAGACGCGCAAAAAATTTCCCGCGGCGATCTTCTCCGCGACGCGTCCGCCGAACTCGTCGGCAAACAGCTCCAACAGCGCGGGCATATGCGAAGGATCGGGCATAAAACTGTTTGGCGGAATGCCGTCAAAGTCAGAGCCAAGCGCCAGCGCGTCCTCGCCCGCGACAGTCAGAATATGCCGCGCGTGCGCAAGGAGCGCCCGCCGCTGCCCTTCTGCGTTTTTGTCGTCCGACAAAAAGTCCATGCAGAAGTTCAGCCCGATCACGCCGCCGCAGTCCGCAACTGCTTTGAGCTGCTCGTCCGTCAGGTTGCGCGCCCAAGCCTGCACGGCAGCCGAATTGGAATGCGAGGCGACAAAGGGACGCCCGTACGCCGCGACCTCAAAAAAGAGTTTATCGCTCGCGTGCGAGACGTCGACGAGCAGCCCGCGCGCGAACATGTGCTCCACCGCCTGCCGCCCGAATGCAGTCAGCCCGCGCGTTTCTTCCCGCACGGAGGGCAGTACCCTGCCCGCGCACAGCCCCGCGTAATCGGGGAAATTGGGATACCCCGCCGCCGTGGGCGTGTTCCACACCAGCCCCGCCATCCGCACGCCGCGCGCATACAGCCCGTCCAGTTCTTCAAGCGTTTCAAACGCGCCGCCCTCGGCAGTCAGGAGCGCGTTGACGGCGTCCTCTTCGATCTCGCACGCGCGCGTCACCTTATGATATCCCGCACGCATGCAGAGCGCATCAAACTCGTCCGCAAGGGCGCAAAAGCGCGGATAGCCGCCCGTTCCGACAAACGCGGCGAAGCATTGCAGCAGGCACCCGCCCGCATTCAGATTTTCCCTTGTAACTTGCGCGACGCCCTCCGTTGTGAGGGCGTCGCAGTGCATATCGCAGTATCTCATTTTCGTTTGGTGAAAAGCCGCAGGACAAGGCGCAGCGGCAGCGGCGCCCTCCAACATACGATGACGTTCACGATGCCTCCTCATTGACGAATACGAGCACCGTCCCCTGCACCCGAAAGCGCGCGACGTCCGCCGTCACGACGTTGGAGATGCCCAGCGTCGCGCCGTAGACAAAGCGCGCGGGCAAGGGATAGTAGAACCCGCTACTCTCCAGTATATGCACCTCGCCGCCGAAGGGTGTGACAGACACCGTCTTGCCCTTTGCGCCGTCAAGGACAAATTCGCCCGTCGCCGCGTAGATGCGCGCATGGTTGGTGACCATGACCGCCCGCGCGCTCCGCTGCGCCGCCTGATACAAAAGGTGCAGATTGCCGACAAAATGGTCCTCCCGCTTTCCGCCGCCGCCGTAGATGACGATCTCCGTTGCGCCCGCATCGAGCGCGCGACGAAGCGCCAGTTCGCCGTCGGTGTAGTCCTTTTCCGTCGGATAGACCTCCGCGGGGGGCGGGTCGGGGACATAGGAAAGGGAATCGAAGTCACCAAGATTGACGTCGATCTTCACCCTGCCCTTTGCCCAGTCATACGCGCCGTCGCAGCAGTAGACGACTGCGCCTCCCCCATCGATCGCGCCGCGATAGGGCTCGCCGTTGAGGAGAATGAGCGCTCTCATTCGCCGTGAAGGCGGCGGATGGTCGCCTGCATGTCCGCCGCGCGGAAGACCGTGCTGCCCGCGACGATGACGTTCGCGCCCGCCGAGATGACGTCGCGGACGTTCTCCTCGGTGATGCCGCCGTCCACCTCGATATCCAAATCCGGCCTGCCGTTGCGCACGCAGAAGTCGCGCAGGGCTTCGATCTTCTGCAGCGTGGAGGGAATGAACTTCTGCCCGCCCCAGCCGGGATGCACGCTCATCAGAAGCAGCATGTCCGCGACTTCCACGCAGTCAAAGAGGTGCCCTACAGGCGTGTTGGGGTTGATGACCGCGCTCGCCCGCATGCCGTAGTTCTTGATGATGCGCAGCGTCTGGAGTGTGAATTCGCGGCACTCCTCGACGTGGACGGTGACGATATTCGCCCCCGCGCGCGCAAAACTTTCCAGCCGCGTATCGGGATGCAGCACCATGAGGTGACAGTCGAGCGGCAGCGTCGTATAGGGACGGATGTGCTCGATCATCTGATTGCCGAACGTGATCGTGGGCACGAAGTTACCGTCCATGACGTCGCAATGGATATAATCCGCGCCGCAGTTCTCCAGCCTTTTCACCGTCTCGCCCATGCGCGCGAAGTCGCCCGCAAGGATGGACGGCGCTACTTTCACTTGTAACATAAAATCCTCTTATCTCAACGCCCGAAGGCGTTTATTTTCCCCCATTTTGTTGCCGTAATGATCGCGGCATGGTTGTTTCTCAGATCACTCTTCATTGCCCGAAGGCGCGTCACTCTCTTCTAAGTAACTCGCGCGCAATTGCCCGCACGCGCCTCCTCGTCGCCGCAAACTGCGCCCCGAAGCACTTTGGCTTCCGCCAAAGTGCAACTTCGCTGCGTTGCGGCTCCTCTTCCCAAAAATCTTTGCTACGCAAATATTTTCGGGAGCCCTATGACATCGGCGGCGCGTCACTCTCTTCTAAGTAACTCGCGCGCAATTGCCCGCACGCGCCGCCGATGTCGGAGCCCATGCTGCGGCGAAGGGTCGCGGAGATGCCGCGGTCGGTGAGCGCTTTTAAAAACTTCTGCGCCTCCTGCTCGCGCGCGGCAATGAGCGTGCGCTCCTTGACCTCGTTCAGGCGGATGAGATTGACGTGGCAGGGTCTGCCGCGCAGGAGCTTTGCAAGGGCAATGGCATGCGCCTCGTCCGCATTCTCGCCTGCGATCAGGCTGTATTCAAAGATATACCGCCTGCCCGTCCTGTCAAAGTAGTGCGCACAGGCGTCCAGAATGTCCGCGATCTTGTAGGCGTTGGCGACGGGCATGGTGCTGGCGCGCTCCTCGTCCGTGACGGCGTGCAGCGAGACGGTCAGATTGAGCGGGATGCCCTCGCCTGCAAACTGCATCATCTTGGGGACGATGCCGCACGTCGAGAGGCTGATATTGCGCGCGCTGATGCCGATGCCCTGCGCGTCCGTCACGCGGCGCAGGAAGCGCACGACGTTCTCGTAATTGTCAAAGGGTTCGCCGCTGCCCATCAAAACGAGGTTGGTGACCGCCCGATCCTTAAGCGTGCCGCCCTCTGTGCGGTTGACGATAAGCGCCTGGGACAGGATCTCCCCCGCTGTCAGGTTGCGTACCAGCCCGTTTAAGGTGGACGCGCAGAACTTGCAGCCCATGCGGCAGCCCACCTGCGTGGAGATGCACTGCGTGTTGCCGTACTTGTACTTCATGAGCACGCCTTCGATGACGTTGCCGTCCGCGAGCGCGAAGAGGTACTTCTTTGTGCCGTCCTTTGCCTCCAGCGTGCGCAGAATGCGCACGGGCTCATCCTCGAACCGCTCCAGGAAAAAGGCACGCAGTGCGGGCGGGACGGGCAGTTCGGAGATTCTTTTCCCCTGCATCAGCCCGAGGTACACCTGACCCGCGCGGAAGGGCTTCTCTCCCGCTTCTTTTACAAGCGCGGCGATCTCCTCAGGGGACTTGTCTTGCAGGATCTCTTTCATAGCTTCCTCATTTTGGCGATATAAAATCCCGCGCCATAGGCGGTATCGGGCAGAAATTGCAATCCGCACGCCGTCTTCTCGTGCGCGAGCGGACTCTGCGCCTCGCAGCATTCAAATTCGGGGTGCGCTGCAAGAAAGGGCGCGACGATGCCATCGTTCTCCTCGGAAAAGAGCGAGCAGGTCGAATAGTACAGGTGCCCGCCGCGCCCTACATACCGCGCGCAGTTCTCTAAAATGGCGCGCTGGGTCGGGGCGAGTTCGGCGACGCTTTCCGCCGTCTTGCCAAGGGGCAGGTCGGGATTCTCCGTGACCGTGCCGAAGCCCGAACAGGGTACGTCGCACAGCACGCCGTCGAATGCATTTTCCCATGCAGGGCGAAACAGGGTGCTGTCTGCCTGCACGGCGGTCACGTTGCTTGTCCCCATGCGCGCGGCATAGCTCTCAATGAGCGAGACGCGGTGCGCATGCAGTTCGCTTGCAGTGACGTGCGCGCACTTGCCCGCGAGCAGGACGGACTTGCCGCCCGGCGCGGCGCACGCGTCGAGCATATTTTTGCACGGCTCCACGACGCCGCAGATCGCAATGCTGCCCACCGACTGAAAGGTGTAGTCGCCGACGAGAAAGTTTTCGTCGCGGGCGAACCGCTCGAAGATATATACGTTTTCAAAGGGGGTCGCGATATACGGCCTGTCAAGGTATTTTTCCGCGCCGCGTACAAAGCGCACCGTAACGCCGCAGCTCTTCGCCCTGACGATCGCCTCCGTCCGCGCGCCCCAGTCACTGCGGACCTTCCCGATCGCAAACAGCGGATAGGGCGTCGTGAGTGCAAGTCCTTCGTCCCCTGCAGGAATGACAACTTTCTTCTCATCGAAGGCGCGCAGCGCCGCGTTGACAAAGCCCGCCGCCCCGCCCTTGCCGAGCTTTTTGAGGAGCGTCACCGCCGTATCGGTGACCATGTACCTGGGTTTCTCAAGAAAGATGAGCCAGTAGAGCGCAATCTTCAGGACAATCCTGACGGCGCTCTTGGGGCTCTTTTGTGCGATCGTGGCGATGCAGGCGGTGAGATACCCGTCATGCTCCAGCACGCCGTACACCGTGCGGACGGTGCGCGCGCGGTGCAGTTCCTCGATGGGCGTATCCGCAAGGGCGAGCTTTAAGTGCGCGCCCGCACCGTACACCTTGGAGAGCACCTGATAGGGATCATAGAACGGGTTTGTCAAAGCAGTCCCCCTCCTGGAGTTTGCCGCCGCTCGCAAATGCGGTGTCCGCCATGCGCTTACCGCCCGCGGGCTGGACCTCGGAAAGGCGCACCGCGCCCTCCTTGCAGGCGACGATCAGTCCGCGTTTTGGCGAACATGTGACAACCATGCCCGGTTTTTGTCCCCCGTCATAGGCGACTTCCTGCGCCTGATAGCAATTGAGCGTCCAGTCCCCCACGGCGCAATAGGCGAGCGGCGCGGGCGAGAGCGAGCGGATGAGCGCGCTCACCTCCCCTGCGGGGCGGTCAAAGTCGACCATCGTGCGGCGCACCTTGCGGCAAATCGTCCCCTCGCCCTGCTTCTCGAGGACGACGTCCCCCCTTTCGATGCGTGCAAGCGCCGAACAGATGAGCTCCGCGCCGACATGGGAAAGCTTTTCCGTGAGCGAGCCGCAGGTATCGTCCGCCGCAATGGGGAGAGCGGCTCGCAGGAACATGTCCCCCGTGTCCAGCCCGACGTCCGTCCTCATGATCGTGACGCCCGTCTCCTTCTCCCCCGCCGCGATCGCCGCCGCAATGGGCGCCGCGCCGCGGTACTTGGGAAGCAGGCTCGCGTGGACGTTCCAGACGCCCATGGGAAAGAGATCGAGCGTCTCCTGCGATAAGATCTGCCCGTATGCGCAGGTGACCATCAGATCAGCGCCCACCTCTTTGAGGGGGGCAAGTTCCTCACGCAGTTTTTCGGGCTGCAAAACGGGGATGCCGCGCGCCAGCGCCGCCTGCTTGACGGGCGAGGGCGTTAAGACGCGCTTTCTGCCCTGCGGCTTATCGGGTTGGGTGAGCACGGCGGCGACGCCGAAGTTCTCCGCGATGCTTTCAAATGCGGGGACGGCAAAGTCGGGCGTGCCCGCAAAGACGATTTTCATGATCTGTTCCTCCCGTCGCAAACAAATCGGCCGCCGGCTGCGGCCGACTTTCAGTCATCGTCCCTCACGCCGGTTGCCTTGTCGGTATAGATAATGCCGTCCAGGTGGTCAAGTTCATGACAGACCGCGCGGGCAAAGAAGCCGCGTGCGACGAGCGAACAACGGTTGCCGTTGCGATCGGAAAAGACGACTTTGACCTTGTCCGGACGGACAACATAGCCCACCTTGCCGCGCACCGAAAGGCAGCCTTCGGGGCCGTACTGCTCGCCCTTTTGCGAGACGAGGACGGGATTGACCATCTCAAAGAAGCCCTCATCGACGTCCACCACCACGGCGCGCACGGAAACATTCACCTGCGGCGCGGCAAGTCCCGCGCCCTCAGCGTTGCGAAGCGTTTCCTTCATGTCGTCAAGAAGCGTCCAAAGCTCCTTGTCAAATTGCTTGACCGGCGTGCACTTTTCCCGCAGGACGGGAGCGCCGATCTGTACGATCTCTCTGATCATAGGTATCTCCTGATTGCAAATTGAAATTGAAAACGAAAATTATAACCCGACAGCATGTTGCGTGCGCAAGCCCGACAAAGGATTGCGGGATGAATGGTTCCACCCCTTGGAGCGCAGTCGCCCGCAAGACAAGGAGGGCGCGCAAACGCCGAAGGGCGCGTACGAAATCGTACGAAACCGAGGCGTGCGCAAGCCCGACAAAGGATTGCGGGATGAATGCGCTCCAAAAATGCGCTTCAAGAAAGATTGGAGGGATTTTCCTCTACATACACCAGCACATCCCGCCGCGTGACGGAAGCCGCCGCGTCGTAGATCTCTTCGAGCAGGGCATCCGAGGAAAGGCGCATGAGCACCTGATAGCGGTGCTTGCCCTGGATGCGGCGGATGGGCGCGTGCATGCGGTTGAAGAAGAGGAAGTCCTCACTGTGCGTCACATACAGCCGCTGCAGCTTTTCGTAGACCTCGCGCAAGGCTTCGAGCGCAAGTTTCTCTTCCGTGCCCGTGACCATGACTCGCACGATCTTGGCAAATGGCGGGAACATGAGCGCCGCGCGCATGTTGATCTCGTGATGATAGAACCCCTCGTAGTCGTACGCCGCCGCATAGCGCAGGATGGCGTTGTCGGGGTCGTACGTCTGCAAGATGACGTCCCCCTTCTCTCTCCCGCGCCCGCTCCTGCCCGCGACCTGCGTCACAAGCTGAAAGGTGCGTTCGTTGCTGCGATAGTCGGGAAAATGCAGACTCATGTCCGCATCGAGGATGCCCACGAGCGTCACAAGCGGAAAGTCGTGTCCCTTGGCGACCATCTGCGTGCCGACGAGGATGTCCGCTTTTCGCTGGGCAAACTGCTTTAAGATGCGGAAATGCCCCTCCTTCCCGCTCGTCGTATCGTTGTCCATGCGCAGAATGCGCGCCTCGGGATAGAGCGATTGCAGATCGCGCACGACGCGCTGCGTGCCCGTCCCAGCGTAGTAGATATGGTGACCGCCGCAGACGGGGCAGGCGGTGAGCATTTTATATTTTGTGCCGCAGTAGTGGCATTTGAGGCAGTCCTCTTCGCTGTGATAGGTGAGCGAGACGTCGCAGTGCTCGCACTTGGCGACATACCCGCAATCACGGCATAACACGGTCTGCGAATAGCCGCGGCGGTTGAGAAACAGGATCGCCTGCTGCCCCTCTGCAAGGCAGGAGGAAAGCCGATCGCGCAGCGCCGCCGAAAAGGGCGAGGCGTTCCCGCGCTTGACTTCCCGGCGCATGTCCACAATGTTGACGTCGGGCAGCGGGCGGGCGTTGATGCGATCGGGCATTCTGACGAGCTCAAATTCGCCGTCCAATGCGCGCTTGTACGTCTCGACGGAGGGCGTCGCGCTGCCCAGGACCAGCTTGCAGCCGTTGTACTTCGCGCGTTGAAGCGCGATATCGAAGGTATTGTAGCGAGGCGCGCTCTCCGAGGAGTAGCTGCCGTCGTGCTCTTCGTCCAGCACGATGACGCCCACGTTCTCGACGGGCACAAAGACCGCCGAGCGCGCGCCGATCGCAATGCGGGCGCTGCCCTCCCGAAGGCGCTGCCACTCGTCGAAGCGCTCCCCCGCAGAGAGCCCGCTGTGCATGATGGCGGCAAGACTGCCAAACCGCGCGCGCAGCTGCGAGAGCATCTGCGGTGTTAAGGAAATTTCGGGCACCAAAAAGATCGCCGTCTGTCCGCGCTCCAGCGCGCGGGCGATGAGGGTGAGATAGACTTCCGTCTTGCCGCTGCCCGTCACGCCGTGCAGCAGCACGACCGACTTGTCCGTTCGCTCCACCGTCTCCACGGCGCGCGTCTGCGCAGGGGTGAGCGTGCGCGGCACGTTCTCGCCCGCGACCTCCTTATACGGATCGCGCAAAACGCGCCGCTTTTCGAGCGCGACGCCTCCCTTTTTGACGAGCGCGTTGACGGCGGCGCCGAACTGCTTTCTCAGTTCCGCTGCGTCCGCCTCGCCGTGCTCGCGCAGATAGGCAAGGCACGCCGCCTGCTGCGGTGCGTTTTTAGTGGGGACTTCTCCTAAAAAGCGCGCATAGGTGCGGTAGGTCTCGGCGACCTTGCCCGTGCGCATCTCGGCGGGCAGAAAGAGGCGCAGGGCGAGCGCCATGGGGACGCGGTAGCGCGCCGCAATGCCCTTGGCGAGCGCAAGGCACTCTTTATTGATCGCTGGCTTTGCGTCCTCGACGCGCAGGATGCGCTTGAGTTTCTCGGCGGGATAGTCGCTGCGCTCCTTTTCGCGTATGACAAAACCCGTCGCGACGCTCGCTCCGAAGGGCACGGCGACGCGGGTACCGGGCGCGACGGGACCGTCGCTGACATACTCAAAAACTTTGTCGACCTCGCTGTGCGCGATATCGACGATCACCTCGCAGATCATACTTCCCCGATGCAAAAGAAGCCCCTTGCGGGGCATTCCTGGTCATTTTTCCTGCTCGCCTCAGTCGCGGGCAATGGTCACCTTGCCGTTCATGATCTCCTGGCAGGCGAGGACGATCTCCTTCTGCTTGCCGGGAAGTTCCGTCACGCCCGTCGCCTGCATCTGCTCGATGATCTGGCGCGTGCGCTTTGCCACGACCACGCACAGCTCATAGCGGCTGGCAGGATCCTCGGGCGTGCCCAGTTTACGGATGAGGGCGTCCATCGAAGGTTCATTGATCATACTGTCTTCTCCTTTTCCTTGCGGATGATTTGCAAAATTTCATTCTTGGTGCGCTGCAGGTCGTCATTGACGACGACGTAATCGTAGAGCGGCGCCTGTTCCAATTCGTACCTGACGCGGCGAAGGCGCGCGGCGCGCTCCTCCTCCGATTCCGACCCCCTGCCTGCGAGGCGCGCTTCCAAGGCCTCCTGCGAGGGCGGCGTCACCATGATGAGCGTCGTCTGCCTGGGCATGAGCCGCTTGGCATTGAGCGCGCCCACGACGTCGATCTCCAAGATGACCGAATGCGTTCTGAGCTGGCGCTCGACAAAGGAACGCGGCGTGCCGTAGTAGTTCCCGAAGTGCTCATCGTACTCCAGAAAGTCGTTCTCGGCAATGCGCGCACGGAATTCCTGCTGCGTGATAAAGTAATAGCTGACGCCCTCTGTTTCCCCCTCGCGCGGCGCGCGGGTCGTGCAGGAGACGGATTTGACGAGGCTCTTATCCTCCTGAAGAAGCAGATCGACGAGCGTCCCCTTCCCCACGCCGGACGGCCCCGAAATGACGATCAGGACGTTTCTCATGCGTTACTCCAAATTCTGTATCTGTTCGCGGACCTTTTCGATCTCGTTCTTCATCTGCAGGGCGTTTGCCGTGATCTCCTTGTCAGAGGATTTGCTGCAGATTGTATTGCACTCGCGGTTGAACTCCTGGACAAGGAAATCCAGTTTCCTGCCCACCTGCGCGAGCGCGCAGATCTCGCGGAATGCCTTGATATGCGAGCGGAGACGGGTGAGTTCCTCATCGATGCTGCACTTGTCGGCAAAGACGGCGGCTTCCGTCAGGATACGCGCCTCGTCCACCTTGCCCGCAAGGTACTCTTCGATGCGCTCGGTGAGCTTTTTGCGATACTCCTCCGCGACGTGCGGCGCGCGGGCCGCGATCGCTTCGGTCAGGCGTTCAATGACCTGCATGCGCGAGAGCAGGTCCCCCTTCAGGCGCTCCCCCTCTTTTTCCCGCATATGAGAGAGCGAGGAGAACGCCTCGTGCAATGCCCGCTCTAAGAGCTTCTCGAGCACTTCGTCCGCGGCGGACGGCTCCTCGGTGCGCACGACGTCGGGAAGGCGCAGATAAAAGGAGAGCGTCGTATCGTCCGCAACGCCGGGAAGCGCCGCTTTGAGCTGCTCGGCGGCCTGCTGATAGGCGCGCGCGACGGAGAGGTCGACATAGTAGGACTTTTCCTTCTCGCGCTTATCGGTATAGCTGATGAAGATATCGACGTGCCCGCGGGAGATGTGCTCCCTGGCGATGGCGCGGATGCGCTCCTCCTGTGCAAGGAAGATGCGCGGGCTCTTGATCGCAAGATCGAGATAGCGGTTATTGACGGACTTGACCTCTGCCGTCAGCTCCACGCCTTCCTCTGCGCAAACGCCCTTCCCGTATCCCGTCATGCTGAACAAAGCACGCCACCTCCGAACCGTATATTCGATACCTGATCATTATACCACGCGGCGGCACATATTTCAAGCACTTTTTGAGATTTTTTCATGCAAGAACGCCATTGCACGAAAAAACCGCCCCGCAAGGCGGTCTTTTCGCTCAGTTCTCTTGAAGCATGGCGAGGAACTCCTCCTCTCCGATGATGCGGATGCCCAGTTGCTGCGCCTTTTTGAGCTTGCTGCCCGCATTTTCGCCCGCGATGACGAGCGTCGTCTTTTGCGTGACGGAGCTCTGCGCCGTCCCGCCAAGCGCTTCGATACGCTTTTGCGCCTCGGGACGGGACATCGAGGAGAGTCCGCCCGTCAACACGACGTTCTCGCCCGCAAAGACGCCCTCCGCCGCCCTCTTTTGCACGGTGGGCGAAACGCCCGCCGCCCTGAGCCGCGCAAGTTCCTCCCTGTTCTCCTCGTCGGCAAAGTAGCGCAGGATGGCGTTCGCCGTGACATCGCCGATATTTTCCAGCGCGATCAGTTCGTCAAAAGTGAGCGCCGCGACCGCCTCCACGCTGCCGAACGCCGCAAGATCGCGTGCCGCGACCCTGCCGATGCCCTCGATGCCGATGGCGTACAAGAAGCGCTCCAGCGGCATCGTCTTGCTCGCCGCGATCGCCTGCAGGAGGTTGCCCGTCTTGCGCTCCTTGAAGCCCTCGAGCCCCGCAAAGCTCTCCGCGGTGAGCGCGTACAAATCGGAGAAGCGGCGCACGCCCCGCTTTTCGTAGAGCATGGTCAGGGTCGCTTCGGACATGCCCTCCACGTCCGCCGCGTTCTTGGAGCAGTAGTGCGTGAGTTTTTGGATAATGCGGGGCGGGCATGCCCTGTTCGTACAGAAGAGGTTTGCCCCCACTTCGAGCGTGGGCGCGCCGCACGCGGGACAGACGGCGGGCTTTGTGACGGGCACGCTGCCATCGGCATGAGAGATTGCGCCCAAAATTTCGGGAATGACCTCATTGGAGCGGCGCACCAGGACGCGCGAGCCGACTTTGACGTCCTTGCGCGTTAAGTCGCCGTAATTATTGAGGGTGGCGCGGCGGACGGTCGCGCCCGCAAGTTCGACGGGCGTGATGCGCGCGAGCGGCGTGAGCTTGCCCGTCCTTCCCACCTGCCACAGCACTTCCTCGACGGTCGCCTCCGCCTCCTCCGCTTCAAACTTGTAGGCGATCGCCCAGCGGGGGAATTTATCGGTATAGCCCATCCTGCGGCGGATGCTCTCCTCGTTGGTCTTGACGACCGCGCCGTCCGTCAAAATATCCAGCTTCTTGCGCTCGACTTCGATCTCGTCGATGGCGCTTTGCACCTCCTCCGCCGTTTTGCATACGCGGAGGTAGGGAAAGGTCTCAAAGCCCCACTTTTTCAGCGTCTCGTACGCCTCCACCTGCGAGGAGACGGGCGATTCGCTCATGTAGTTGATGTCGTAGAACACGATCTCGGGATGGCGGGACGCCGTCACCTTGGGATCGAGGTTGCGGATCGCCCCCGCCGCCGCGTTGCGCGCGTTCTTCAAAGGCTCGTCGGGATGCGCAGCGTTGTATTTTTCCAGTACGGACAGGCGGATGATCGCCTCGCCGCGCACCTCGATCGTGCCCTTGTAGGGAATGGCGAGCGGGAAACTGTGCAGGGTGAGCGCCTGGGCGGTGACGTCCTCGCCCTCCCTGCCGTTGCCGCGCGTCGCGGCGCGCACGAACGCGCCGTTTTCATAGGTGAGGCACATGGTCAGCCCGTCAAACTTGTATTCGACCGTGAATACGGCGTCGGGGTCCACCTTGTGCACGCGCGTCAGAAAGGCGTCGAGCTCGTCCTCGGTGACCGCCTTGTCCAGGCTGAACAAGGGCGCAATGTGCGTATGCCGCGCAAACCCCTTGACCGGCTCGCCGCCCACGCGGCGGGTGGGAGAATCGGGCAGAACTGTGCCCGTCTCGCGCTCTAAGTCGCGAAGTTCGTCGTAGAGCGCGTCGTACTCCCTGTCCGGAACGCTGGGCGCGTCCTGCACATAGTATTCGTACGCCCAGCGGTTGAGCGTATCCACAAGATAGCGCATTCTGTCCATAGCTTACTCCAAAACTTCCAGGGGCGCGAGCGCCGCCGCCAAGTCCTTATTGCCCGCCTGCTCGAACCGGACGGTCACGATGACGTTGCCGCCCGCGCCGCGCATCGCTGTGATGACGCCGTCGCCGAAGCGCGCGTGCCGCACCCTTGTGCCGACTGCAAACCTGGAAGTGTCCTTGCGCGGCTGGGTGGGCGCGGCGGTCTTGCCGGCGTTTCCGAAGCGCACGCCAGCGCTCGCAGCGGGACGGGAACCAGAGCCGAAGGTGGGCAGCTCCTGCGCGCCCTGCGTGCTGCGCGCGTTGTCCGAAGGCACGCTCTGCGCGGCGCGTCCGCCGTAGGAATTGTTTCCGTAGTAGGAGGCACCCATGCCTGAATAGGACGAACCATGTCCCGCGCCGTAGCCGGACGAATAGCCGCCTCTGCCCGCGCCGTAGCTCGTGCGCCCCGCGCCGTACGCGCCCGAATAGCGCGCACCGTAGCCGTAGCCGCTGAAGCGCTCCGACTCGGCGGGAATCTCCAGCTCATCCTCCAGTTCGCGGATAAAGCGGGAGCGCATGGTCGGCTCGCGGTGACCGTAGAGATAACGGCTCTTGGAGCGGGTGAGCCAGAGTTTTTCCTTTGCGCGGGTGATCGCGACGTACATGAGCCGCCGCTCCTCCTCCATGGAGGCGGGGTCGTCGTTGGCGCGCTTGGTTGGCATGATGTCCTCCTCCAGCCCGACGACGAACACGCATTTAAATTCCAGTCCCTTGACGGCGTGAATGGTCGCGATCGTGATATACTCGCTCTCGTCCATCTCGTCTGTGTCCGAATAGAGCGTGATCTGCTGTAAGTAATCGGAGAGCGACGCTTCGGGATTCATGCGCACGAACTCGTCCACCGAATTGAGAAATTCGTCGATGTTGGCGCGCTTGGTCACCGACTCATCCGAATTGTCCGCGTACTGCTCGCGCATGCCCGAGGTCTCCACCAGTTGATGCACGAAGTCGTCTACCGCCATGGTCTGCGCGTCGAGCACGATTTCCTTTAAGTACTTGCCGAAGGCGCGCAATTTTTCGCGCGTGCCGCCGTTGACGCCCAGCTTGTCGCAGTCGAGTACCGCGTCGAAGAGCGGCACGTCCTCACGCTCGGCATAGTCAAAGAGCGTCTGCACCGTCTTTTCGCCGATGCCGCGGCGGGGCACATTGATGATGCGCGCGACTGCCTCGCTGTCAAAGGGGTTGCCCGCGACGCGCAGGTAGGCGAGAATGTCCTTGATCTCTTTGCGTTCGAAGAACTTGAAGCCGCCGAACACCTTGTAGGGAATGCCGTACTTGGTGAATTCCTGCTCGAAGGAGCGGGTCAGGGCGTTGATGCGCATGAGCACGGCGAAGTCGGAGGGCTTGTAGCCGCGGCGGCCGAGCTCCGCGATCTGACGGGCGACGTAGAGCGCCTCCCCCGCCTCCTCGTCTGCCTCGTAGTAGACGGGCTTGTCGCCTTCGGGATTGTCGGTGTGCAGCTGCTTGCCCTTGCGATGGGCGTTGTGTGCGATCGAGGCGTTTGCAAGGGACAAGATCGCCTTGGTCGAGCGGTAGTTCTGCTGCAATTTGTACACCTTGGCATTGGGGTAGACGCGCTCAAACCCTAAGATATTTTCGATCTTCGCGCCCCGCCAGCCGTAGATGGACTGATCGTCGTCGCCTACGACAAAGAGATTGCCGTGGACGGTCGCGAGGCACTTGACGATCTCAAACTGCACGGCATTGGTGTCCTGAAACTCGTCCACGTGGACATAGCGGAACCTGCCCGAGAGATACTCGCACGCCTCCTTGTCCTCCTTGAGAAGGGCGAGCGCCTCGGTGAGGA
>DXBS01000088.1 GCA_019116405.1 Candidatus Gallimonas intestinigallinarum
TATCCCCCCTCCCGCTTTGTAAATGTAAAGGAACTGCTTTCAAGGATATAATCGGTATCGATATGGATGGTGAGGCTTCCAAAGTCTGCCCAGCAGGTATCGGTCGACAGACCGTACTCAAACGCCCACAGGGTACAGGGCTCGCCCAGCATATCGGGAAATACGGGCTGGGAGACGGTGTGAACGAGCGTCCCGTTCGCAGGCACGGTGAGTTCATATTCGTACCAGCATCTGAGCGCACCCAAAAGGTTCTGGCCGCCGTCCTCCGTCACGGGCAGATAGCTCAGGTAGGTATCATCCTCCATGACCGCCGCGACAATATTGTACCAGTCCATCTCGTTGATCGGCACAACTTCGCACGCTTCTTTATACATGGAGGACACCCAGACCTCAAAGGTGGCCTGTTCTTCTTCGCTCTCGATGTTCGCCCCTGGGATGAATGCACTCCCCTCAGCGCGGGATAAACTGACATGCGTCACTATATTCGAAGGCATTTCGCCAAAGGCAACGACGGTCACTTCGCTCTCTTGGCCCGTCGGCAGACTGCACACGCTGTACCCACGCCCGTTGTAGATAACGCCGTTGAATCCTGAAAAATTGATGACGCGCGTCTTGCGCGTGTTGCAGGTATAGGAAAAGAGAAAATAGCAGGAATCCGCATCCTCCACCTGAGGCACGGTGACGCGATAGCGGTAGATATGCACCTGCGTATCGCGTGCAAACACGCTCTCATCGTAGGTATCCTTGGGGACGGCATCCGCGATATCGTAACTGCCGTAGTACTTTGCGGAAAGGTCATTTGCGGAATAGGTATACCGCACCGTCGGCTCCACCGTCATGCCGTCCGCCGCGATGGCAGCCGTCCCGCCGTCGGGAAGGCCGGAAGCATAGTCCGTCTTGACGCCGACGGGCAGGAACAGACGAAAGGACATATCTGCATCGGTTGGATTCTGCAGCCGGTATTCCGCCGTCATCTCGGCTCCCGCCCCGAGCGAAAGATCATCCGGCTCCTTGGGAAGTGTACCGATGGTAAAAGTGAGCGTCTCGCTCAGCACCCGGACGGGACTGCCGCTCTCCGGAATGACGCCGGCGCTCTGCGCACCCTGGTAATACGGGGGAGCGATACTTGCAGATGCCGCAACACGCCCCGATGCCAGAGATGCACCGCCTGCCGCCGTGATCGGAATGAGCAGCAATACGGCGCTCAATCTGCGTTTCATACTGAGAATTTACTCCTCCTTTCAACTCAAATCGCCGCGCTCTATGCCCGGCGCGGTGTACGGAAACGTCAATCAGACGACCCCCTCTGTTTCCGTGCACCATCGGGGAATTCCACCCAAAAACAGCTCCCCTTTCCCTCTTCGGAGATGACCCCGAAGGGAAAATTGTGCTGCAAGAGAATATTCTTGACGATGGACAGTCCCAGCCCCGTCCCGTTGACGGCACGCTTGTGCGTCCGCCCGGAACGATAGTAGCGATCCCAGATGGTATCCACTTCGTCGGCGGGAATGCCTTTGCCCGTATCAATGACTTCAAAGCGCGCGCAGTGCTCCTTACGAAAGAGCTTGATGCGGATGCGCTTGTCGTCCTCGCCCGTATAGTTGACCGCGTTGCCGATGAGGTTATACAGCACCTGTGCGATGCGCTCCTTGTCGGCATCGGCAAAGATATCGTCCTCGATCTCCGTTTCGATGATCAGCCCCTCCGTCTCCTTGAGATAGGAGAAGCGTTCGGCGACCTCGCGCACCTCCTCGGAGAGATCGAAATGGGTGATATTGTCCTTGGTCAGTCCCGCGCGCAGCTTGGACAGATCGAGCAGGTCGCTGACCAGAAGCGTGAGGCGGTCGCACTCGTCGATGATGATCTGCGCGTGCGCATCGCGCTTTTGCTTGTTGTCACCCGAGATCTCACGGATCATCGAGGCATATGCTTTGATCATCGTGAGCGGCGTCTTGAAGTCGTGCGAGACATTGGCGATGAGTTCCTTTTGCATGACGTCCGCCCGCGAGATCTCCGTGCGGGCATATTCCAGTGCATCGGATAGTTCCCCGATCTCCGCACAGAAGTAATCTTTCTTGAAATTGATATTATAATTGCCGCGCGCCATCTCCTTTGCGCGCGCCGTGACCTCGGTCAACGGACGCGTGATGAAGGATGTGACGATGCCGCTCACAACAAATGCAAGCACGATCGCAGCAAGCGCCGTGATGAGGGAGAGCCAGCGCATTCCCGATTCCAGCGCAAGATGCAGCTGCGTGGACGCCGTAAGGCACAGGAACGCCGGTCGCCCCTCCACTTCCGTCGCCACGGCAAGGATGATTTCGTCGTTCCCGGAAATCAAAAAGTCGGGAAGGGTTCCGGCATTGCGCCGTTCCACCAGGTCCGCCGCCAGTCTGGTGAAGTCCTCCGTCTGAGATGTGAATGTAAACGCATTCTCACCGTTCTCATAGAAGAGCCGCACCGTGCAGCCGTTGTTGTTCGCAATGGTGAGGAGCCGCTGTTCCAAGGTCGACGCGCTCTGTCCGGAAGCGATCTCCGCAAGCATCTGCTCTCCGGTATCCCCCATGTAGGCAAGCACGCTTTCGCGATACTGACGGGTCACGAGCGCGTTCTGCACGAGCGCAAACACGACGACAACCATGAGCGCGAACATAGAAAAAGCAAACCACAGAAGAAAGCTCAGGCTGATCCCCGTGGTCTGTTTTTTGTGTGTTACTCTCCCTCTCTCGCTGCCCATTGCCCTGCTCCGAATGCGCTCAGGCTTCGAATTTATATCCCAATCCTCTGAGCGTCACGATAAATTTGCGGTACTCCTTCAAGTTGCCGCGCAGCATCTTGACGTGGGTGTCCACTGTGCGGTCATCGCCGTAGAAGTCATACCCCCACACCTTGTTGAGCAGCCGCTCGCGCGTCAGGGCGACGCCGTTGTGCCGCACAAAGTAGAAAAGAAGCTCATATTCCTTGGGCGTAAGCTCCGCCTTTTCGCCGTCCACCGTGACGGTGCGCCCCTCCATGTCGATATGCAGCCCCTCGAACTCGTACACCTCCTGCGAGGTCTGCGTACCCTTGCCGCGCTTCATGATGGCGTGGATGCGCGCCATGACCTCCTTTGGGGAAAACGGCTTGGTGACATAGTCATCCGAGCCGATCTCGAAGCCGAACAGCTTATCGTATTCCTCTCCGCGCGCCGAGAGCATGATGACAGGTGTCTGCTTGAACTTGCGGATCTCCTTGACTGCGGAAAATCCGTCCAGACGGGGCATCATGACGTCCATCAGAATGACGTCGTAGTCGCGCTCGCGGCAGAGCTTGACGGCCTCCATGCCGTCGCACGCCTCATCCGCTTCACCGCCTTCGAACTCGATATACTCCCGCAGTACGGCGCGGATCATCTCTTCGTCGTCAACGATCAGTATCTTCATGGCGTCCTCCTTCCCTTTATCAAGCCGATTATACATGAGTTCCTTTATCCTCTCTTTATCATTGCGTGAAATTCTCGTGAAATCGCGCCGACAATGATTATACCATAAACTGTCTCCGTTTGACAACTGCTTGACATGAAATATTTTGATATTTTTTCGAACGAATGTTTGACTTCTGAGCCACCATGTGATATACTGTAAATATGATCGCGGAAGAGAAATTAAAAATCCTCACGGAGAGTGCAAAATATGACGTCTCCTGCTCCTCATCGGGAAGCGGCAGAAAGAACGAGGGCGGCATCGGCAACGGCATGCCGGACGGCTGCTGTCATTCCTTTACGCCCGACGGCAGGTGCGTCTCGCTTTTAAAGCTGCTCATGAGCAACGACTGCGTGTTCGACTGCAAGTACTGCATGAGCCGCAGGAGCTGCGACGTCCCGCGTGCGAGCGCCACGCCCGACGAGGTGTGCCAGCTTACCGTGGACTTTTACAAGCGCAACTACATTGAGGGACTTTTTCTCTCCTCCGCCGTGCACATTTCCCCCAACTACGCGATGGAACAGCTCGTCCAAACGGTGAAACTTCTGCGGACGAAGTACCATTTCCACGGGTACGTCCACTTAAAAGGGATCCCGAAGGCGGATCCGGAACTGATCACCGAGGCGGCAAAATACGCCGACCGCATGAGCTACAACGTCGAACTGCCGAGCGAGAGAAGCCTCAAGCTTCTCGCGCCGCAAAAGACCAAGGAAAGCCTGCTTCTCCCCATGAAGCAGCTGCAGCGCGAGAAGGCGGCGTTCAAGGCGGAAAAGCGCAAAGGATTCTTCCTGCCCGCGGGTCAGACGACGCAGATGATCATCGGCGCCTCCCCCGAGCGGGACGGACAGATCCTGCGGCTGACCGAGAGCCTGTACCGCGTCACGGGGCTCAAGCGCGTGTACTACTCCTCCTATATCCCCGTCGTCGAGGACAGCGTCCTGCCCGCCGTGCAGAGCCCCGCGCTGCGCGAACACCGCCTCTATCAGGCGGACTGGCTGCTGCGCTTTTACGGCTTTGACGTGGAGGAGCTCGTCCCCGAGGAGGAAAATCTGCCCCTCGATTTAGACCCCAAGTGCGCGTGGGCACTGCGCAACATGCACCTCTTCCCCGTAGAGGTCAACCGCGCGCCCCTCGAAGTGCTGCTGCGCGTGCCCGGGATCGGGGCAAAGAGCGCGCAGAAGATCCTCTCTGCGCGGCGGTACGCGACCCTCAATTTCGATCATCTCAAAAAAATGCGCGTCGTATTGAAGCGCGCAAGACACTTCATCACGGCAGGCGGGAAATTTTACGGCTCGGACAGCCCTTCCGCCGTCCGCGGACTTCTGACGGCAGGAGAGACGCGGGAAAATGCCCGCCAACTCTCCCTCTTTGACAGCCCCGCCGCGCTCAGCCTGCCCCTGCGGCAGGAGGCGGCACATTCGGCGCTCACGGGGGAATTATGATCTACTTTTTTGACGGAAGCAAGGATGCCTTTCTGACGGCATTCCTGCTTGCATACCGCGACGAGGACGCCCTTCTCACGACGTGCAGCCGCCAACTCACCCTGGGACAGGAGAGCATCTTTGTCCGCGCCGACCCGGAAAAGGCACGGCGCTGCGAAGCGCGGCTGTCAGAACTGGACAAGGGATGCATGCACGATCTTGCGATCCTCCTGCGCAGCGGCGAAGAAAGCCGCGGGCAGATCGCTTACGATTACTTCAAGCTCATCGCAACGCGCAAGCGCCCTGTGCGGGGCATGCTGTCCGAGGATGCCGTCATTGCTGCAAGCGAGTGTATGCGGCGCGTCACCTTTGAGGTGCACCGCTTCAAGGGGTTTGTCCGCTTTATGGAGAGCGAGAGCGGCGCGCTCTATGCACCCATCTCGCCCGATCACGATATCTGCGACCTGCTCGTGCCCCATTTCCGCAGCCGCATCCCGGAGATCCCCTTCGTCATCCACGACGTGCGTCGCGCAAAGGCGGCGATCTGGGACGGCGAGCACGTCTTTGTCGCCCCCCTTTCCAAGGCGGAGATCGTCCTCTCCGCCGACGAACAGGGCTGGCAGGCGCTCTGGCGCAGATACTACGCAAGCGTCAATATCCCCTCTCGCAAGCGCCTGAAGCAGATGAAGGGCTACATGCCCGTGCGCTACTGGAAATTCATGCCCGAAATGCCCGCCGCAGCCGTGGGCAATCTACCCGCTAAAGAGCAGACTGCATCTCCCGCAGCCAGCAAAGATGTCGTTCCTCGTCCGCGCGGATCTTTGTAATGACGGTGCGCACGTCTTCGTCCCGCACGCAGTCGAGAATACGCGTATAGCAGGCGATCGCCTCCTGCTCCGCACGCACGTCTGCCGCCAGCATCTGCGGGTAAGGCTTGACATAATCGACGTTGGACGCCGAATAGTACCCCACGGGATAGGGCGGACATGCCGTATATACGGGCGGCACGCCGAATCTGACGAGCAGGGCGCCGATCTCCTCCAGGTGGCGCATCTCTTCTACCGCGATGTGCAGCAACTTCTTCGCCTCTTCCTGTTTTCCGCAGCCGTCCAATAAAATGCTCTGATAGACGTACTGCAGTGTTGCCGTCAGTTCCCCGTCCCGCCCGGCATAGGCGGGCGAGAGCGCACGGATAATTTGCAAATGATTCTCCATAATTCCCCCTTCTTTCTCCCCATATTATGCAAAGAAGGCAATGCGGGTGCCTGTTTTTCGCTTGCGTTTTTCCCGCCGCTGTGCTACAATATAGCGAAGTTTACGGAGGAAGGATATGGAAGAGGCAACGTTCAAACGTCTGATCGAAAACAAGAACAGAAAACCCGATCCGATGCGCTATAAAAATGCGGCAGTCGAATACCGCCGCGCAGGAAACAGTGGCTTAAAACTTCCCGCGATCTCGCTGGGACTGTGGCAGAACTTCGGAAGCTTTGACAACTTCGAAGTCATGCGCGACATGATCTTCACCGCATTCGATAATGGCATCTGCGCCTTTGACCTCGCCAACAACTACGGTCCCCGCGGCGGCAGCGCCGAAGAAAACTTCGGCAAGATCTTAAAGGAGAACTTCTCCGCGCACCGCGATGAGATGCTCATCTCCACCAAGGCAGGATTTCCCATGTGGGGCGGCCCCTACGGCAAGGGCGGCAGCCGCAAATATCTCGTCGCCTCGCTGGACGCTTCGCTGAAGCGCATGGGCATCGAGTACGCGGATATCTACTACCACCACCGCCCCGACCCCGAGACGCACATCGAAGAGACGTGCTATGTACTGCACCAGCTCGTGGAGCGCGGCAAGGCGCTGTATATCGGCATTTCCAATTACAACAAAGAGCAAACGGAGGCAGCAGTGCGCGTATTTCGCGAACTCAAGACACCTTTCGTGCTCAATCAGGTGTGCTACAATCTGCTCGACCGGCGCGTCGAGGAGGACGGTCTGAAAGACTTCGCTAAGGAAAACGGCTTCGGGCTGATCGCCTACTCCCCTCTCGCGCAGGGACTGCTGACCGAGCGCTATGTACACGGCATTCCCGAGGACAGCCGCATCAAGAAGAGTTTCACGCTCAAAGAGGAGACGCTGACACCCGCCTTCTTTGCAAAACTTGAAAAATTGCGCGACATGGCGGCCGCACGCGGACAGACGCTCCCCGCCCTCGCTCTCTCGTGGGTATTGAAGGATGAAGTCGTCCCCAGCGTCATCATCGGCGCGTCGTCCTCCGCGCAGATCCTGGAGAATATCAAGGTAAATCCTGTGTTCTCCGCCGAGGAATTGGCGACCATCGAAGAGATCTGTAAAGCGTAAAAACAACGCCGCATTGCGGCGTTCATCCGGAAGGTTGGCGGAGCGGTCGATCGCGGCGGTCTTGAAAACCGTTGATGTGAAAGCATCCGGGGGTTCGAATCCCTCACCTTCCGCCAAAAATAAGACAGGGCTTTGCCCTGTCTTATTTTTTGTTTGAATTTGGTTTGGTGAGGGATTCGAGGGTGGAGACGCGAGCGCGAGCGAGCGGTTTGCGCATCGAGGTCAATTTCAGAAAGCTGGAGCGCAAACTGCACCAGCCCGGTGGGCTGTGCACCGGGGCGCACCGCCAAAGGTGCGAATCCCTCACCTTCCGCCAAAAATAAAGCAGGGCTTTGCCCTGTTTTATTTTTGGCTTGAATTTGGTTTGGTAAGGCTGAGAACCCCCGCGGATTCGCGCGAGGGCGCAAGCTAGATGCCACCGAGCCTTGTAGAGCGCAGGTCATTTGAACGCATGGCAAGGCGAAGATAATCCCTCACTATCCATCGTTTTTGCCTGCATTGACTTTTTTGTCGCAGCATACGCAACAGCGGGACCTATCAAGGTCCCGCTGTTGCGTCAAAATGAGGTCCGGCGGGGACAGTCAGGGGGAAACTACCCCGCCGGACAAGGAGGAAACTTTTTATTCTTTGACCGCCCCCGCCGAGCCGCCCTGAATGAGATACTTGGAGAGCGCGACGTACAGGACGATGATCGGAACCGCCACAAACATGGAGCCGGCGGCAAAGATGGAGAACTCACTGTCGTCCAGCGAATTGAGCCCCACCGCCACCGTCCAGGAGGACTTGTCGATGAGCAGCATGCTCGGCAGCAT
>DXBS01000089.1 GCA_019116405.1 Candidatus Gallimonas intestinigallinarum
TATGGGGAATTTTGGCATTTCTGAATTATGTAAAAGATAAAAAGAAATAACGATATCTTTTAGCGCAAGAAATATAAAGCTCTTTTGGGATATTGCCCTTCTATATTTCCCGATGTTTTAAGTTCTGTTCAGTCGATATTTAATACTTTTGTAAAGCGTTCGAAAAACTCGAACGCTTTAATTTTTTACGATTTGGCCGTTTCCCAAATGAAACCAGTCAAATTGGGCACAAAGTAGCATGAATTGTACGCCCTTACGGGCAAAGAAAATAAAAATATCGGATAATACTGTTATTGCCTCGCCCGGAGTGATAATAACATGCCGTTACCGATATTTTCAGAACGATTAAAGGACCTTATGCTGATAGAGGGTGTCAGTCAACATATACTTTCCTCCGCGGCAAATGTACAGCGCAAATCCGTCTCCAACTGGTTGCGCGGCATCAATTATCCCCGCTATGATGCCTTGATCAGGGTCGCTGATTATTTTCGCATCAGCACAGACTATCTGATCGGCATCAACAATACAGCAGAATTGGAAAAGACTCAGCAGACGCCCCATTTTACAAGGTGTTCAACTGAGTCTAACTTGGCTGAGAAAGATTAGACTAAAACGAACTTTGTTGCAAGAGTAAGACCCCAGGCACTAGCCTTTTTGGTCAAAATTAACAGACACAACGAGCTGCTCTTTTTGGTTCAATATTTTTACGCCAGCCATAATGATAGAGAATTATATTTTGTACGACTTATGAGTTCACAGCGATTGCTCGAAAACCGAAAACTTTTTCCTGCATACGAGCATACATCAGCTTTTGTCATATATCGGAATTTATTCAGTCGTTTTCTCAAAAAGTCCGAGAATCGCTTCCTTGAATTTCTCGTTGGCGGGTGAATTGGGATCAAAGCACATTTCCAAAAAGTCGCGCAAGTTGGACATGATCAATCGCCACCTTAGGTCGATTTTGATAGAGCTTGCCCTGCGGCGCATCCGCCCTGCCGAAAATATAGTCGAGCGATACGTCAAAATAGTTCTCATATTGCATGAGAACGTGGTAGGGAGGGAAGGAATAGCCCCTCTCATAGCGAAAGATTGCCGGCTGATCGACATTCTTGAATTGTGCCGCCAACTTTGCCTGCGACAGATGCACCCCTTCCCGCAGCGCTTTCAGCCGTTCTCCTACAATTGACTCTTCCATACTGCCACCTCTTATCGCCATTACAGCGTAGATTTGCAAGAGAAAAGGCTGCGGAACGATTTGTCCGCAGCCTTTTCCAGGATGGCGGCTTGGGGGAACAGTGTCGCCCACCGCTTAACCGACAGGGCAGATCAGGGGGGAAGGAAGTTACTCTTTGATTGTGTCTTCCGTTACTTCAAAAAGCAACGATACAAAAAAAGAGGCGAGAAAAATTTTTCTCCGACCTCTTAAAACAGGACAGATCTTAGGGGGAGGTATAAAGGTCTGCCCTATGCAACGCCTCAAAAGGCGGATGCATGCATAAAAGTGTTTATACGACGATATCGTACTTGTCAAGTGAAAGGATTGAGGCGTCGCCGCCCTCCGCAAAAAAGCTGATGTCGCAACCGTCCGAATAGACATTGCCCGTCATGGTGCGCTCCCCGCCGTTCAGGAACACTTCGCAGCCGGAGACGTCAAGAAAAATGCGCATTGCAAGGCGATTGTCTTTGACAGATACCCTGACGGAGCGCACATAGGCATCGCGCTCCTTGGCGTCGCAGGCGATCTCCACGCCCATATCCGAGCGGTCAAAGATGACTTTATCGAGCGCGCGATCGTAGTAGACGCGCACCTCGTGGGCGGCGCTTTTGAAGAGCCTGACCCCCGTCTTGCCCGCCGTTCCAAGGTCGAAGGTCACATTGAGTTCGACCTTGGTGCCGCAGACCTGTTTCAAACGGGTGTCCTCCGTCAGCGGCACATTGGCATAACTGACTGGGTTCCAGCGGTAGCGCTCGATCTCGCGCACAGGGCTCTGAAAGAGCTTTCCGTCCCTGAGCGTCAGCTCTCGCGGAAGGATCATGCTGCCTGCCCAACCGTGCTGCGCCGTGGGCATGGTGCGCGACCACATCTGCATCCAGGCGATCATGACGATGCGCCCATCCAGCGTCCTGACCGTCTGCGGCGCGTAGAAATCAAACCCGCCGTCGATCTCGTCCTCGTACTCTTTGTCAAAGACGCCCTTTTCCACGTCGAGCATCCCCACCATATAGATGGAGGAGTGCATGTTTTCGTACCGCCAGTCCTGCACCTCGTAGCCCTGCGGACTCGCGAGGATGACGTCCTTTCCGTCCGCTCGAAAGATATCGGGACATTCGTAGATCCCGCGCGTGGTGAGCATATCCCGCCGAATCGTATTGACATACTCCCACTGCATCAGATCGGGCGAACGGTAGAGAAGGATCTGCCCCTCGTCCCGCACGGACATCGAGCCGAGCAGGACATAGTACATGCCGCCGCGCATAAACACCTTGGGATCGCGGAAATCGGAGCGGACGCAATCGGGCGGCAGGTCGCTGCTCGTGATCACCTCGCCGAGCTTTTCAAACCTGACGCCGTCCGCAGAAACGGCAAGCGACTGCGTCTGTCTGCCTGCGAGCACCGACGTGTACATGAGGTACAATTTCCCGTCCTTTTCGATCGCGGAGCCCGAATAACAGCCGTCCCGATCTGCCTTGCCGTTGGGCGCAAGCGCCGTCGGCTGCAGCTGCCACTTGACGAAATCCTGCGAGGTATAGTGTCCCCAGTGCATGGAATTCCACGCGGCGCCGTAAGGATAAAACTGGTAAAATAAATGATATTTCCCGAGTGCATAGCAAAACCCGTTGGGATCATTCATCCAACCGATGGGCGGCATGGCATGATAGGTGTGCCGCCACGTCTTTTTGATCGCCGGAAGGCTGTGCACAATGTAAGAATCTGCAATGCTCGTTGTGTTGGAGTTTCCTGTCTGTTGTCTTGTCGCTTTCATAGTTGCTCCACGGGCGCATTGGCCAAGTCAATAGGAATAGGTAAATTGCCTGAGGTCTGAAAATGTGACGGAATTGTTCTCTGCAAACAGCCTGACCGCTCTCCCGCTCACGCCGTACACCCGAACCGTGAACGCCGTCTCGCCATCGAGGTACATGATGCCGACGGAGCCCTCCTGAAGATAGGTAAAGCTGTACGTCCTGCCCGCCTCCAGCGTGACGGGCGTCCCCGTAATGTAGACGGAGCCGAGGTTGAAGGAGAGCGAGATCTCCTGATCTTCGGGCGAGAAGGAGACGAGCTTATAGCGATCCATTCTGCCGTTATAATCGAAGGCAAGCCCGAAGTCGCCCGTCCCCGTGTAGGAAAACTGTCCCGTGACGACAAAGCGCTCCTGACAGGTGAATGCGTCCACGTAGTCGCCCGCGGAGAGCTCCACCGTGCTGTCTGAGAGCAGCGTGCGCTGAACATCGGCTGCAAGGTAGGCGTCGACGGGGGCGAGGACGATGCCGCCGCCCTCGCGCTCGACGACCTTCTGCACGACGAGGTTGCCCGCCCATGCGTTGACGTCCTGCGTGGACGAGGGCGACTCCGAGCGCCGCGCCCATCCCACCATGTAGGTGTTTGTCCCGTCCGTGACCGTCTTTGCGGCATAGAAGAGCTGTCCGTCGAGCGGACACGGCTCCTCCTCATAGACGCCGTAACGGGTGTCCGACGAGGTATACCAGAGCGCGCCGTCCTGTGCGGAGAAGGTCAGATACCACCTGCCGCCGATTTGGAAGGTGTCCGAACACTCCAGATTCCAGACGTCCCCGACGATGTCCTCGGGATTGGTGAAGATGATGCCGCCGTACTGCGGATCAGAGAGGTCGCCGTTCAGGGTGTAGGTCACGATCCTGCCGATATCGCTCTGCGCCGCCGTGATCGTGAGCGTGATGGTGTCTGTCTCCGCATCGTAGTACGCCTGCGGATCGCGGAAGTCGTTCTTCTGCCCGAGCGATTCGGGCGGCAGGATCTCCCAACCCTCCTTTTTGACGAAGGACGTGGGACTGTCCCCTTCCGCAACCATGATCGTCTCGTGGTACTCTCTGCTCGTGTTGTGCCCGGTATAGAAGAAGTAGTACTTCTCCCCTACCTTGACGACGGAGCCGGTGCCGATCCAGGCGTCCTGCTCCGAGCCGCGCGACGCTTCGAGGACGGGTTCCTGATATTCTTCATAGGTGACAAAGTCCTGCGTCGTCGTCAGGTAGACGGAGTGGTTGTAGGAATCGCCCTGATCTTTCAGATAGTAAATATAGTAGGTGCCGTCCTCGTAGTAGGGCATGGGATCGCCCACATAGCCCTGTCCCGCCGCGTCCTCCTCGGGCAGAAAAAAGTGTTTATAGTCGTAGGCGGCCTCCATTGCGCTCGCCGTGCGATAGGGAGAAAAGTCCTTGTCGTGCGGGTCGGTATCAACGGTCGTTTCCCCGCCGCCGCAACCGACCGCCGCGAGCAACACCGCGCCCGAGAGAAGAATGGACACCGCAAACATTGCAGATCTGCGCTTCATATGCCGTCCTCCTTACACGATTTCTTCCGCCGTCGGCATGGCGGGAATGGCTCCCTCGCGCGAGACGACGATCGTCGCCGCCCTGTTTGCGAGCGTGATCAGCCTGATAAGCTCTTCCTTCGTGAGCCCCTCGATGCCGCGGCCGAGCAACTGTCCCAGGATCGTGCCGATGAAACTGTCGCCCGCGCCCGTCGTATCGACGACTTTGGAATTGACATCCGTCGGCGCCCATGCCTCGGCGTCCTTCGTATAGGCGGAAGCCCCGCCCTTGCCCTTGGTCACAAACACGAGCTTGACCGCGCCGCAGAACAAGGAGTTGACCGCCTCTTTCTCGTCCGCGATGCCCGTGATATCTGCAAGTTCCTCTTCGCTGACCTTGACGATGTCCGCAAGAGGCAGGAAGGCGCGCACCGTGGTAAGGAGCGCTTCCGCGCTGTCCCAGAGGTTGTAGCGAAGGTTGGGATCAAAGCTGATGAGCGCGCCCGCAGCCCGCGCGTGTTCGATGGCGACCATGTGCGCCCTTTTGACGGGAGCATCGCACAGATCGACGCTCCCGAAGTGCAGAATGTCCCCCGCTCTGAAGGGAATGGAGGCGACCTCCTCTTCATTCAGGAGCATATCCGCAGAGGGATTGCGGTAGAAGGAGAAGGCGCGCTCCCCGTTTTCGTCGCGTGCGACGAACGCAAGCGCCGTCTTTGCCTCCTCCGTGCGGAACACATACTGCGTGTTGACATTATCCTGCGCGAGCGTGCTGACCAGGAAATTGCCGAACGGGTCCTTGCCGAGCTTTGTGATGACGCTGGCGTTCTTCCCCTGCTTCGCCGCGCACACGGCGACATTGGCAGGCGCCCCGCCCGCGTTCTTGCGGAAGGTGGATGTGATCTCCAGAACGCCCGGCTCCTGTGCGGTAAAATCGATGAGCATTTCGCCGATGGCATACAGCATATTCATAAGATTCCTCCTATGCCCCCGCAAGATATGCGGGGGCGCAGTCGTTTTTGTTTGCTCAGATGAGCACGCTCTGCAGGACGGTGATCTCGGAAATTTCGATGACCACTTCCCCGAGCTCGGCAAGCGCCGCGGAGCCGAACTGGAAGAGCATTTCAAAGTCGCTCTCGCCGATCAGCGCCGTCGTGGTGGTGAACTCCAGCGTCGTCTCCTCCGGCCCGATGGTCACGGCGTTCTCACGGATGATGAGCCCGCTGTCCCAATCGACGGCATTGAGATCATGCACATAGTAGTTGAACGAGAGTTCCTCGGAAGCCTTGATCTTGATGCGGAAGGTGAAGTACGCGCCGCCGGGAAGCACGAGAGGATTGTCCCTGTAGCCGATGGCGATCTTGTTGTGCCAGTCCGCCTCGCCCGCCTCCTCGATGCGGTAGACAAGTTTGCCGTCCTCGGTGTACATGGTGCCGATGCCCAGCTGCGAAAGGCTGTCGTCCGAGCCGTTGAAAACCTCATAGGGCTTTTCGGTGTTGAGTTCGTTGGACGAGCCCGCGCCAAAGAGCAGGAAGCGGTCGAGCAGCACTCTGTCCGTACGCAGATCGCCGTCCAGACGGTAGAACGTCACGTTGTCGATCGTGAGCGTGTTGGAAGTGACGCCCTCGGAGGGATTGCCGATCTGGAAGCGCAGCACTGCGCCGGAGGCGATGGTCGCCTCGCTGGTGAAGGTGCCCGTGAGCGTCTTTGTCTCGCCTGCAGCGAGGGAGAAGCTTGCAAAGTTGGCGCGCAGAGACGCGTCCTGATTTTCAACGAGCAGCTCGCCTGCCTGTGCGTTCTCGGCGGTGACATCGACAGAATAGCCGTACTTGACGCCCGATTCGATCGCAGCGTCGCCGAGCGCGACGTCAACTTTCAGGCTCCAGACGCCGCCCACGCCGTCATCGTGATAGCTGTCGATGGCGACCTCGGCAGCGCCGTCCGATGCGGCGACGCTTGCCGCCGCCCCATCGCCCGCCTGGGTCGTGACGGTTGCAGCGCTCTCCGCAAAGTCCTCTTCATAGAGATCGACCCGCGTCTCGGTGCCAGACGTGCAGTAGAGCGCGACCTTTTCAATTGCCAGCGAGAAGGTGTCGGGCGTGGCGTCCTCGGGGTTCTCGGGATTGGGCGTGATCTTGCCCATATGGATGCGCAGATCGATATCCTTGGTCGTATCGTCGCCGATCGTGAACGTCGTGCTGATGGGCGCAACTTTCGTCCCAACGCGCACATTCCATGCGCCGGGACCGACCGTCGCCCATTCCTCGTTGGCGGCGTCCTCGGCAAGGAGGTGCACATAGGTATCGACGGACGATCTTGCCCAGACGACGAACTGATAGTCCCCGTTGGTGAGGCCCGTGAGCGTCTTGTTGAGCGTCACGCTGCCGTCGCCGACGCCGTTCAGATGCGCGATATCAAACACATACGAGCCCTCTTTGAGCGTTGCCGTGCCCTCTGCCGCCTCGTCGATGGACGCCGTCCAGCCGCGGGCATCCGCCTCGGTCGGGGTCACGTCCTCGAAGGAGAAGGAATACAGCTCCTCCGGCTCCGACGCCGCCTGCGTGACGGTGAGCGTGCAGTAGGCGTTGCCCGTCGCGTTCCCGGAGTCGGTGACGGAGTAGATGAGTTCATAGCTGCCGGGCGCGGAGGGCGTTGCCACGCCGTCCGTGAAGGTCATTTCGGGAATGGAACGCACGCTGATGCTGTCCGTGAGGTCGCCGTCCTCGCGGTCGGTGGCGGTGACGCCTGCAAGCGCGTCGAACTCTTCGCCCGCGACGGTGGTCGCCGTGTCCTCCACGCCGGAGATGACGGGATCGGTGTTTTCCTGATCGTGATTCGTGCCATCCGTGCAGCCCGCGAGGGTAGCCGCAGCGAGGGCGGAAGCTAACATGATAGCAAGTTTCTTTTTCATGTCGTCACCTCAGTTTTGTGCCGCATATCTGTCATATGCCGCCTGATAGACTTCCTGCACGGCGCCGAGCCCGACGCGGGTGCTCTGCAGTTCCGTCTTGAACGCTTCCCAATCGCCGTCCGTAAGTCCGTTGCGCAGCCAGTCGATCAGGTGCTGGTTGATATAGTTGATGATGTTGGTCTCGTATGTGGTGAGCGTGTTGAGTTCTGCCTGCGTGAACTGAAGGTTGGGAACGGGCGTGACGTTTTCAGGCACATAGGGCGTTGCGTACAGTTCAAGGCGCTCAAGGCGCAGCTGTGCGCGGGGCTCCATGTTGACGACGTTCTCCCAGGCGTAGTCGCTCAGATAGCAGATGCCGAGGGGCGCGTTTTCCAGGCGGAGTTCGTCCGCGGTCTTGTCGGCGGGGAGCTCCTTTTGTACGAGCATCCCGTTCTCATCGAGCTCCTCTTCATAGACGATACCGATGGGACCGTAGTTGATCTGCGCAGAGATGAGCGGATCGTAGTAGCGGTCAAAATAGGTGAGCAGAACTTCGACGTTGGGCGTATCCGCGAAGATGATGAGTTCGCCCGTGCCGATCTCGGGATTGTTGGAGACGCACACCGTCTGATCGCCGTCAGGACCGACGAGCGGCCTGCACACGACGTAATTTTCGGGATTGCTGACGACCGTCTCGCTCTCCCACCAGTAGAAGGCGCCGTAGAGCTCCGTCCCCTTGCCGTTTGCCAGGAAGTTATCCTGCGTCTGCTCGAATGAGACCTCGTCGATGAGTCCCTCTTCCACCCAGCCGTTGATGAACTGCGTCGCTTCCTTGAAGCGGTCGTCAAGCACGGTGTAGGTGACCTTCCCGTCCACGATGACGCGGTGATCGGTGTTGTCGTTGAGTCCGAACATGCCGTAGAGGTCGCACTGATTGCCCTGCCAGTTGTTGTAGACAAAGGTCATGGGGCGCTCGTCGTTGCTGCCGTTGCCGTTCATGTCGTGGTCGCGGAAATAGGTCAGGAGATCTTCCATCTGCGCCGCAGTCAGCTGGAGC
Organism: Candidatus Gallimonas intestinigallinarum; assembly: GCA_019116405.1. The sequence continues at coordinate 8,456 of DXBS01000089.1, forward strand.
CCGTCCTGCACGTCGGCAGCGCTCAGCCCCGACACGGCGCCCGCTTCGATCGCGGCGACCGTCCAGTTCTTGTTGATGAACAGGAGGTTGGGGTTTTGCAGCAGCCCCATCTCCTCCACGCGGGGAAGCGCATAGATCTTGCCGTCCTCCACGTTGGTGATCTGTTGGCGGATATCGGGGCGCTCCTCTAAGATGCGGCTGAAGTTGGGCATATACTCCAGATAGTCGCTGATGGGAAGCAGCACGTTTCTGCTCGCGTAGCGGATGATCTCGCTCGCGGACATGCCTGCATGGTAGACGGCGTCGGGACGGTTGTTGGAATTGCCGAAGATGAGGTTCTTCTGCTCCGCGTACACCGACTCGGAGACGTTCTCCCAGTCGACGAACACGTTGGTGTACTCATAGAGCATCTGCATGATGTCCATGTCGTTGTAGTCCTTCGCCGTCGCGTTCTTGGAGGAATAGATATGGAAGGAAAGTTCCTGCGCACCCAGTTCATTGACGATGGGCGCCGAAGTGTCCTCCCACTGGTACTCGTACTTTTCCACGAGCGCTTCGACGGAATTGTTTTCTCTGTTGTCTCCGCCGCCGCACGCCGAGAGCGTGATCGCCGCGGCGCAGCACAGCGCAATGGCTGCAATCGTTTTTTTCATCGTTTTACTCCTTATCAATCATTGATCTTGTAATTTTTCCTTTTAATCCTTGAGCGAGCCGACCATGACGCCCTGCGCGAAGAACTTCTGCACGAACGGGTAGATACAGAACACAGGAAGGCTCGAGATGATGACGCTGACGTACTTGAGCTGGTTGGCGAGGCGGAATTGCTCGAGAATGGTCTCGCCGCTGCCGCCCGTCGTCGATTCGGATGCGATGAGGATCTCACGAAGGACGAGCTGCAGGGGATAATAATTGGAATCCTGCAGGAAGATCATCGCATTGAAGTAGCTGTTCCACTGCCCCACCGCGTAGTACAGCGCGAGCACCGCCACAATGGGCATGGAGAGCGGAAGGATGACCGAAACAAACAGCCTTGCGCGGTTTGCGCCGTCCAGTTCCGCCGCCTCCACGATGCTGTCCGGCACGCCCGTCTGGAAGAAGGTCTTTGCCATGAACAAATTCCACGCCGAGACCGTACCGGGCAGGATGACGGAGAGCGGGTTGTTGATGAGTCCCAGGTCGCTCACCACCTTGTAGAACGGGATGAGCCCGCCGCCGAAGAACATCGTGATCGTGAAGAAGATCATCCAGAATTTCCGGAAGGGAAGCGTCTTTCTGGAGAGCGCCCATGCCGCCGTCACGGTGAACAGGACGCTCAGCACGGTGTAAGAGATCGTATAATAGATGGTATTGCCGTAGCCGATCCAGATATCCATCCGCTCAAAGCAGCGAATATAACCCGTGAAGTCGATATCGACGGGATAGAGGAACACTCTGCCCGCGAGCACCGCGTCCGCACTCGAGAAGGAGGCAATGACGACAAAGTAGAGCGGATAAATGACAATGAGCGCAAGCAGGATGAGAATGGTATAGACGATGGCATAATAGATGCGGTCGCCCCTGCTCTCCTTGACTTTTCTGCGGCGGGGTTTTGCCGCCTGATGGGCCGCGGGGGACATCGTTTCGTTGATGGTACTTTCTTTCATAACTTCCCCCCTGTCAGAACAGCGAATTCTCGGAGAACCGCTTGGAAACGGTATTCGCGATGATGAGCAATACAAGATTGATCACCGAGTTGAACAGACCGACGGCGGTCGCATATCCCTGCCGAAGATTCTGGATGCCCTGTTTATAGACGTAAGTTGCAATGATCTCGCTGGTCACGAGGTTACCGTCCGTCTGCATCAGGAGCACCTTTTCATATCCGACGCCCATCAGACCGCCGATGGACATGATGAGCATGACGGAGACGATGGGTGCGATCGCAGGGAAATCAACGTGCAGAACGCGCTGGAAACGCGATGCCCCGTCAATGGTGGCCGCCTCGTGCTGCGACTGATCGACACCCGAGAGCGCCGCCAGATACACGATGGAGCTCCAGCCAAAATCCTGCCAGTTGCTGGAAAGAATATACATAGGGCGGAACGCCTCCGATTCCAAAAAGAAAGAATAGCGTTCGCCGCCCACGCTCTCGATAATGTTGTTGACAAGCCCGTATCTGCCGAAGAACAGATAGAGCATACCGACGAGCACGACAAGCGAAATAAAGTGCGGCCCGTTGAAGAGCGTCTGTAAAAATTTGCTCAGCTTCTTGTTCTTGGTCGAATTGAGCATGAGCGCAACGATGATGGGAAGCGGGAAACCGATGATAAAGCCCAGAATGCACAGCAGGAATGTGTTGATCATCAGGTCCCAGAATGCATAGTTCCCAAAAAATTCTTCGAAGTTCTGAAATCCGATCCAATACCCGTTGAGGATGGAATCGCCCGGCATGTAGTCCTGAAAGGCGATCAGGATCCCGTAAATAGGGATATAGGCAAAGATGAACGTGACCACGACCGCCGGTATGAGGAAGAGCAGATACGTCCAGTTGCGCTTGAAATTGCGCGCAAAGCGACTTCTTCTGAATTTGTCCGCCAGGCGCGCCTTTTCCGCGACCTGACCGCTCATGGCTTCTCCCACTGCTCCGGTTGTCTGATCAACGCCGTCGAATGCCTGTTCGCCCTGCGCCTCTCGCAACCTCTCTTTCATTCACTTACCTCCCTTATCCTGTTTTGATTTCCACGTGGCTTTTGCTTGATTCCATTATATTTCTCTGTGAAGAACCGTCAAGATTTGTGAGAAAATTTCTAACATATTTTTACATTTGCACAAATTATGCGCTGAAATTTGTGCAAAAATCCAAAAAAATATTGACATTTCTTTTCTCTATGGTATAATCAAACCATGCAAGGAGGGAGGGAAAATGTCAAAAAAAGAACGGATCACTGTACAGGATATCGCCGATGCGCTTTCCCTTTCCCGCAATACCGTCTCCAAGGCGCTCAACGGGCAATATGTGCCTCCGCGCACGCGCGAACGGGTGCTCTCCGCCGCGATCGAGATGGGATATAAAAGCTATGCGTCCGTTGCCTCCACGCAGGAAGAACAGCGCCATCGCCGCATCGTGCTGATCACCTCCAAGCACCTGATGACGATGACATTCTTCATCCACGTTGTGCGCGGCATTGAACTGGCGCTGGACGAGGCACAAAATATCGAGCTGCTGCAGTTCACCACGACCAAGTCCTCCTTTTTCGACCGCCTCGTCGAATATCTGCACGAGAACGAGGTGGACGGCATCATCTGCATGGAACTGTTCAGCGCCGACTATGTCCCGCGGCTTATCTCGCTCGGATATCCCACCGTCTTTTTTGACTTCCCCATCTATCTCTCCGTCATGGGCAACTACGATATCGTCATGCCGGAGAGCTTTTCCTCCATTAAAGATCTCTGTCTTACGCTCATCCGCGAGCACGGAATCCGACACTTCGGATTTATCGGCGACTATACGCACTGCACTTCGTTCTACGAGCGCTTCCTTGCCATGCGCGAGGCGATTTTTTTGGCGGGTCTGGAATACAATGCCGATTACTCCTTTATCGAAAAGGACTCCTTCCCCTATGGCGACCCGGAAGAACTGAAAAAGGCCCTCGCGGACATGCCTCTTCCGGAATGCTTTATCTGCGCCAACGATACCATTGCAGCGGCAGTCATCAACGCGCTCGGACTCTTGCACAAGAAAGTCCCGCGGGACATTCTCGTCTCGGGATTTGACAATCTTCCGGAATCCAAAAAGTGCGAACCGCCGCTCACGACATTTAACGTGGACAAGACGGGACTGGGGAAAAAGCTGCTGGAAGTTCTGCTCGATCGCATTGCGCATCCGCGCCAGAAAACGCAGATTATCTACCTGCAATCCAAGCATATCCTGCGCCAGACGACGTAATCTACACGATTTCTTATTCTTATAAATTAAAAAAGATAAGACAAAATACCTTAAGGGGAAAAGACTTGTCAAACGAAAAATACACAATTAACCAGATTTTTGAGATATTGCGAAATAGTGATAGGCACGAAGGAATAAAGTTGCTCTATTTGTACCATTACAATAAAATGTATAGTATAGCATTTACTTTTATCCCCAAAGAAGACATATGTCAAGATATTATACATAATGTTATACATAAATTACTTTTATTAGATCTGAACAAGCTACCAACCCGAAATGAGCTATCATGGCTTTATTCGGTGATAAAAAATGAAGCAATGGATCATTTTAGAAGGACTAAATCAACTGTAAACATTGAAGATATATATCCAATATATGAAGAGAAAAGAATATCTGATTTCGTTGATATGGATGGATATTTTTCCATGATACGGGGATTGAATGAAGCTCAAAAAGAGATTGTTACTTTAAAGGTGCTGGGCGGTTATACTCATAAAGAAATCTCTCAAATGCTTGGAAAACCCATAGGCACGGTTCAATGGATCTATAGTATGGCGGTAAAAAAGTTAAAGAAACTTTTGATTTCTCTTATGAGCTTGTTTGTAATGTCTATTACAGGCGCAATCATAACAATCATAAAGTGCGTTGAGTCGATGACTTCTGAGACGAATGGTTCGGGAGATGTTGTAGAATCTCAGCTTAATGAATTTTTGTTCGATTTGTGCCTTTCGAGCTCTATTATATTTTGTCTTTTTGTAGCAATTTGCTTGATTTCTTTTTTTCTTATTTTTGTCTTTTCTTATAAAATACCAACAAAAGGAGATAGAAAAAACGTCTAACTGTAAAACCCCATTACAGGAGGCGGTTACCCATGCAGCATGTTTTTTAGAGTGCATGTAACTTTTTAGTAATATTTTAAACATTTGAAAGGAGGGAATTAGTATGAAAATAAAACAAATGGTTTGTATTTGTCTATCTGTTTTTATGTTTTTCACAATGGCGGCTTGCACCGAATACGCACCTCAGCAAGGTGACTTTGAATTATCTGTTGCGTTGACAAAAACAGAGTTTACGCAAGGCGAAATAATGGAATATACTGTCAAACTAACGCGAAAGAGCGGACTTTACTTTGAGTTCCAAGGCAGTTCCACGCTTTGTAGTTACTATTTTGAACCGATCGGAAAGGAGCCTGATTTTAATACAACTGACGACATCGTGACGCA
>DXBS01000090.1 GCA_019116405.1 Candidatus Gallimonas intestinigallinarum
TGGTGGAGTGCCTGAACAGTCCGCCAACGCCGCCCGTCGCGAGTACGGTGTTGCCCGCAAGGACGGCGGTCAGCTCGCCAGTCCTGTTGTCCCGCACGAGCGCGCCCAGGCACTGCGTCTTGCCCTCATCGAACAGCAGATCGACCATCGTCGTGTGCGGCATCAAGCGGACGTTAGGCAGTTTTTTGACCGCACGCAGGAGGTGCGAGCTGATCTCCTTGCCCGTGCAGTCGGCATGAAAGACGATGCGCGGACGGGAATGCGCGCCCTCGCGCGTGTAGGCAAGTTCGCCGCTCTCCGTGCGCTCGAACCGCACGCCGTGAGCGATGAGCTCGTCAATGGTCTCGCGCGAGTGGCGGATCATGCAGCGCACGGTGTCCGGATTGTTCTCGTAGTGGCCCGCGCGCATGGTGTCCTCAAAATAGCTCTGCTCGTCCCCCTTGTCGTGCAGGACGCAGATGCCGCCCTGCGCGAGGAAGGAGTCGCTCTCTTTTAGCCCGCCCTTGCAAATGACAAGCGCCTGCGTCTCCTTGGGCAGGTGCAGGGCGCAGTTCATGCCCGCGACGCCCGCGCCCACGATGAGTGTATCGATATATTCGCGCTTCATTGTGCCAGCTCCAACATTCTTCTCAGAGCGTGCGCCGCCTTCTGTGCGAGTTCGGGCGCGACCTCGACGGGCGTTCCTTCCCCCGCAAAGACGCGCTCTAAGGCCTCCGGCGTGATCTTCTTCATGTCCGCGCACACAAAGCCGGGGCGCGTGGGATAAAATTTCTTGTCCGGGCAGCGGCGGGAGAGTTCATAGAGCGTGCCCTCTTCCGTACCGATGAGGAACTCTCTTGCATCGCTTCTCTCGGCAAAGGCGATGATGCCCGCCGTCGAGCCGACGTATGCCGCCTGCGCGCACACCGCCGCGGGGCATTCGGGATGCACGAGAAGGAGCGCTTCGGGGTGCGCCGCTCTTGCCACGGCAACCTCCTTTTCGCTCGTCGCGTTGTGAATGGGGCAGAAGCCTTTGCCGAAATAGAACTTCTTTTCGGGCAGCTGCGCCGCGACGTAATGCCCGAGGTTTTTGTCGGGGATAAAGTAGATATTCTTCTCCTTGAGCCGGGAGACCACCTTGACGGCGTTGGAACTCGTGACGATGACGTCGGAGAGCGCCTTAAGCCGCGCCGAGGAATTGACGTAGGTGACGACGGCGAGATCTTCGACGGCCTCGCGCATATGTAATATCTCTTCCTCCGACGCCATTTCCGCCATGGCGCAGTGCGCAGACGGGACAGGCAGGTAGACCTCCTTTTCAGGGCAGAGGATCTTGGCACTCTCCCCCATAAAGGAGACGCCGCAAAAGACGATGACGGGCTTGTCGCTTGCGACCGCCTTCTGTGCCAGGGCGAAGCTGTCGCCCACAAAGTCTGCCGACGCCTGCACGGCGTCGGGTGCATAGTAGTGCGCAAGGACGAGCGCGTCCTCGCGTCGGATGGCATGACCCATAAGCCCCTCCCAAAAGCGGCGCCTCACCCCTGATATGCGCCACATCCCGCAGGGCGTCGCCCATTGCGCGGGAAATCCTTCAAATGTTTACAAGTATAGACATTTTTTTACAAAAGTCAAGCAAATGGCAGGTTATTCGGCAGACTTGGCAATCTTCAGATATTCGTCGAGCGTCACGAGCTCCGCCCCGACCTGGCGGGAAAAGTACGCCCCGAGCAGGCGCAGCGCGCGCACGATACCGTCCGCCGTCCCCTCCCCCATGCCCCGCGCCGCGCGCAGGGCATGATAGGTGCTCTCGGACGCGGGCGTCGCCTCGGGAAAGCAGCCGTCGCAGAAAAACGCGCCGTCCGCAAAGGAGAAGCGCAGCCGCCCTGCGGGAAGCTTGCCGCAGACGGGACAGGCGCCCGTATCGACGGGATAGCCCGCATAACCCAGCGCGGCGAGCAAAAATTTTACGAGTGCCAGGGGATCGTCCGCGCACAGCCCTTCGAGCGCGGAGACGGCGGAAACGAGCAGCGCGCCCGCCTGCATGCCCTCCAGGGCGATCTTGTCGCACACGTCCGTGACGACCGCGGCGGCATAGAAGCGTCCGACGTCCTCGCAGAGGGCGTAAAACGCGTCGTGCAGGGAGGCGGACGTCACCGTATTGCGCCCGCCGCGCGACGCCAGCACATACTCCGCAAAACAAAAAGGCTGGGCTGCAAACCGAAGTTTTGCCCCCGCCTTTCTGACTCCCTTCAAGGCGGCGCCGATCTTGCCGCGCTCCGCCGTAAGGAGCGTTGCGATCCTGTCGTTTTCGCCGTAGTCGACCGCCCGCAGTAAGAGCGCGTCCGCCTTGAATTCCATAGTGTTTCCTTTGCCGATCAGCCCTTGAGACGTTTATAGAGCATATAGTAGCTGAGTTTGCCCGTCTTTTCAAACAGTTCCCAGGCGACTTCCGCTCCGTCCTTCTCCTTCATATCCACCCCCGCTATGCAGTATGCAGCGGGGACGGCGCAATTATTCTTCGCCGTAGCCGAATTCCTTCAAGAAGCGGGTGCTGTCCCGCCAGTCCTCGCGCACTTTGACGTACACCGTGAGGAACACCTTTGCGCCGAGGAACTTTTCCATATCCTGACGCGCGAAGGAGGCAACTTCCTTTAATGCCCTGCCCTGCTTGCCGATGAGAATGGCCTTATGGTTGGGCTTTTCGCACACGATATCCAGATTGACTTCATACGTCCCGTTTTCGCGGCGCTCGAAGGTATTGACGATGACCGCCACGCCGTGCGGGATCTCCTTATCGTACTTTAAGAGGATCTTTTCGCGCATGAGCTCGGCGACCATGAACTTTTCGCTGCGGTCGGAGACGACGTCCTCAGGGAAGATGGGTTCCCCTTCGGGCAGCATCGCCGCAATCCCCGCCTCCAGTTTTTTGAGGTTGGTCCCCTTGCGCGCCGAGACGGGATAGATATCCTCCTCCACGCCCGCGTCGGCGAGCTTTTTCAGCTCTGCGGGGATATTCTCCCTGGGCATGATGTCGATCTTGGTGAACGCGACGAGGAGCGGCACGCCGAGGGAGGCGTACTTTTTGATCAGCTCCGCGTCCTCCTCCTTTACGCCTTCGTGCCCGTCCAGCACAAAGAGAATGGCGTCCACGTCGCGCGAGGTCGTCTCGGTGGTCTTCATCATGACGTCCGTCAAGGCATTGCGCTGACGGTAGATGCCGGGCGTATCGACGAACGCGATCTGATGCGTCTCACGCGTCAGTACGCCGAGAATGCGATCGCGCGTGGTCTGCGGCTTGGGCGAGACGATGGCGACCTTCTCCCCGACGAGCACGTTGATGAGCGTGCTTTTTCCTGCATTCGCCCGTCCGATGACGGCGACCGTTCCGCTTCTCATGACTCCCTCCGCAGATCGAGTTTTTGCATGACGTACTCCTCTTTTTCGCGCATTTCGCGCCGTTCTTCCTCCGTCTCGTGATCGTATCCGAGGCAGTGCAGCAGCCCGTGCACCGCGAGGTACCAGAGCTCCCGTTCAAAGCTGTGACCGTACTCTCGCGCCTGCTCCCGCGCGCGCTGTTCGCAGATGACAATGCTGCCCAAAAAGACAGTGCCGTCCTCGGGCATGACGCAGTCCGTATGCTCGGCGGCCAGGATGGGTCTACCCTTGATGCCGTCCATAGCGGGAAAACTTAAAACGTCGGTGACGCGGTCCACGCCCCGTTCGCGGCTGTTGAGTGCGCGGATCTCCTCCTCGGAGATGCGCCAGATCTCGGCGGACAGGTCGTCCCCATCCCAGAGCCCGTCCATCGCCTCGGCAAGGCGGGCAAGTCCCTCTTCGGGCAGATCGGAATCAAACGTCAGGCGCATTTCAGCCCTTGTCCTCCTCTTTGACCGCCTTCCTGTCGCGGTTGAAACGGATGGCGGGATATTCCACGCGGTGGTGATGCACGCCCGAGAGCGTCTCCACCAGCGTCTGGCGGATGACGGACAGATCGCGGATGGTGATATCGCAGTCGGCGAACTGGTCGAGGTCCATGCGTTCCTCGATGATGGTGCGGATGGTGTGCTCCACCTTCTCGGGCGAGCGGTCCTTGAGCGCGCGCGTCGCCGCCTCCGAGGCGTCCGCGATCATGATGATCGCCGCAATGCGCGAGCGGGGCGTGGGACCAAGATAGGAATAGTCCCCGACGTCCGCCTCGCCGCCCGAGAGGCGCATCGCCTTGTTGTAGAAGTACTTGATGGGGAGCGTCCCGTGGTGCTCGCGGGCGCAGTCCGCAATGATCTTGGGGAAGTGCGCCGCCGTCAGCAGCTCGTAGCCGTCGCGCGCGTGCGAGCGGATGATGTCCGCCGAAAGTTCGGGCATAAGCTCGTCGTGCACGTTGTAGTCGGTCTGGTTCTCGGTGAAGCAGTCGGGCTGCTTTAATTTGCCGACGTCGTGATAGTACGCCGCGGCACGGGCGAGCTCGGCGTTCTCGCCGATGGCGACCGCGCAGGACTCCGCGAGCTGCGCAACGACCAGGGAGTGATTGAACGTTCCGGGCGCCTCCTGCTTGAGCCGGACGAGAAGGGGCGCGTTGGTGCTGGTGAGTTCGCGCAGGCGGAATACCGTCAGGCGGTTGAAGAGCTTTTCAAAGATGGGAAGTCCCGCAAGCGCGAGGATACCCGAGACAACGCAACCGAACACCGCACAGCCGATGGAGATAAAGAAGTTGACGAGATCGGTGTATATGGTCGCAACCTGCAGAAGAGTCACGATGATGACGGTGGGCACGGAGATGGCACAGCCCGTCAGCAAGAGGCCGCCGCGCGTCTTGGCGCCCGCCGCCGCGAAGATGGCGAAGGTGCCGCAGACGAAGTTGAGCATGAGCGAGTAGTACACCTGCGTCGTCGCGCCATCCACCGAAAAGTTGTTGGTGTAAGTATCGATGACAAACATGATCACCGAAAAGATGAAATTGAGCAAGATCGCCTGCCTGCGGTTGAACAGGAACACGCACAGAAGCGCGAGCAGCGCGCAGGGGCGGGCATAGATGCCGATGAGCTTGCCGAAGGCATAGCACAGTACAATGCAGGAAATAAAGAGCGAGAAGATAAGCACGACGTTGCGCGCCTGCGCGACGAACGCCCTGTCCTCAAAGTAATAATAGTAGTATACGATAAAGCACAGCAGCAGTGCGCACACCGCCAGGGTGAGAAGGTCGGTATAGTTTTCGACGAAATAGCTCGTCCAGTGGGCGGGATCGTTGATGACGATCATCAGAAAACAGACGAGGCAGAGCACGAGATAGCTTGCCGCCAGCGCAAACGCACTGCCGACGAGCCCGCCGCGCTTCTTTTCCCCTTCGAGTTTCATCGCTTTTCTCCTTTTCTTTTGCGCATATCCTCGCGCTTTTGCTCGTCGCGCTCATAGGCGCGCACGATCGCCATGACGAGCGGATGCCGTACAACGTCGCGCTCCGTCAGGTGGACGATGCCGATGTCCTCCACCCCTTTGAGGACGCTGACCGCGTGCGCCAGCCCGCTCGACTTGCCGTCCGGAAGGTCGGTCTGCGTCAGATCGCCCGTGACGACCATCTTGCTCCCCTCTCCCAGACGAGTCAGGAACATCTTCATCTGCTCGCGCGTCGCGTTCTGCGCCTCGTCCAGAATGACAAAGGCATTGGAGAGCGTCCTGCCGCGCATATACGCGAGCGGCGCAACTTCGATCACGCCCTTCTCCATGAGCTTGCCGTACGTCTCCAGTCCGAACAGCTCCTGCAGGGCGTCGTACAGGGGGCGCAGATAGGGATCGACCTTGGTCTGCAAGTCCCCCGGCAGGAAGCCGAGCTTTTCGCCCGCCTCGACGGCGGGGCGTGTGAGAATGATCTTCTCCACCAGCTTGGACTTATAGCACGCGACCGCATAGCTGACGGCAAGGTAGGTCTTGCCCGTGCCCGCAGGTCCCGTGCCGAATGTGACCGTATTTTCGCGCATCGCCGCGACGTAGTGCTGCTGCCCGACCGTCTTGCACTTGACGGGCTTGCCGCGCGACGTGACCGCGACGACGTCTTTCAGCGCCGCGCCGAACTCCTCGCCGTCCCCCTCGCGCGCGAGGGAGATGCAGTAGAGCAGACTGCTCCTGTCAATGAGCTCGCCCGCGTCCACAACGGTGAGCAAGCTCCTGATGACGGACGCGCCCGCCTCCGCCGCCTCACCCGAAAGAACGATCTTCGTCCCGTCAATGCGGGTGGAGAGCGAGAGTTCCCGTGCGATCGTCGTCAGATTTTCATCCAGGACCCCGATGACCGTCCGAAGCCTGTCCAGACTGCCCGTGTCCACCGTAACCGTCTTATCCGTGGTCTCCTCCTCAACCGAGATTGCGGGAGGCCGTCACGCGCGCTTCGCCCGTGATGCGCCAGCCCGACCCGGTCTGTTCCGTCTGTAGTTGATCAATGTCTCCGTGATCGAGGTACGCCTGCGCCCGCGCAGCGTCCTCGCTGCCCGCATAGATCTCGTCCACCGCATAGGCGATGGTCACGCCCGCGATGGTCGCCCGCGCGCCGTTTTCCGCGATGACGTCGCCCGCCCTGACGCTGTCGCCGACGGCGACCAGCGCCCTGCCCGCCACGACCGTGAGCGCATATACGACGCCGTCCGCGGGGGCATAGAGCGGCTCTGAAGAGAGCGGGAGCGCGTCGTCGGAGAGCTCCACCTGCACCGTGAGCACGCCGCCCTCGTGATGCAGCGAACAAAAGCTGACGCGGGGCAGGGTGAGAATGCGCGCAGTGAGTGCACCGCCCTCGGGCGCGGGCGAGAAAAAGCCCGTCCCGTTCTCCGCGAGAAGTGCGAGCACCTCCGGGGTATAGCAGGCGCCGCTGCCGACGACCTCGATGCGCAGTACGCGGCTCTGACAAAAGAGCACCGCGCCCGCGAACACCGCCGCACCGACAAGCAGCCCCGCGCACCGCTGCAGCCGCGCAAGAAGTTTACGCCAGCCGACAAACGAGACTTTTTTTACATTATAACACGAACCGCGCAAAATTGCAAAAACTTTTTTGCAGTGTTTGGCGTCCACCTCAATGAGGACGCCTTTTTTTTGCAGTTTTGCCCCGAGGACGGGCACGCCGCCCTGCGCGAGCTTTTCCACCGCCCGCGCCGCGCCGATGCCCTCGATCTCGATCTGCGCGCTCCGCATCTTTCCCTCCTTCCCGTGCACGGCGGCAAATATGCGCGCACGGTACGATACCGCATGCGTGCCGCATTCGATTTTTCCGCCCCGCCTGCATCGGACGGCATATGCCAAAAGCTACACCTGTACGCCTTGGCGCTCGACGCGCACAATGTCGCCGAAAATGACAAGATCGCCCGCTTCGTACTTGCCGAGCGAGAGAGCCGCACCGCTGACCAAAAAGGTCTCCCGCCGGCTGCGGACGACGATCTCCGTCTCCGAGAATGCGGCGAGCCTGTACACGTTCTGAAAATACGCGCCCTTCCCGCTCACGATGGTATAGCGAAGGCGCAGGGCGTCCGCCCCGAGCGCCGCGCAGATCTCCCGCACAAACTCCATACAGGTATTATATGTATTTTCCCCGCGTTTTACGACAAAGCGCGCCGCGCGGCTTTCTGCCGCGCGGCGCGCACAATGTGAAGAGCAAATGTGAAAACGAAGGAACGGCCCGCTGCCGTTCCTTCTTGTACAGAATTCTATCTTCTTTGCGGCTCTTCTTTCATATAAGTTGCAATCAAAATTCCCGCTGCAGACGCTAAAACTGCAGGAAAAATATTGTCTTTGATCAAGTGCCACCAATCCAACAAAGTCCCCTCTCTGAAATAGGATCTGCCGCCTTCTCCGATCGTGGAACAGATACATGTGCATGCGGCGATGATCAGCAATACAATCAGGATGTACAGACATGCTTTTTGAATCCTCTTATTCGCATACATCATATTGCGATCGTTCAAGCAAACAATATGATGGGAGACGGTAATATGTTCCGTCAATACAGTATTGATCAGCGAAATCAGGATAAACAGAGCGGCGATCTTCAAAATATTATCGCCAACGGCCGAATAAAATGTCCGAAAAAAACTACCGACGCTGTGAAAGAACCCGCCGAAGAGCACTTGAATCCCAAACGCTAAATCGTAGCCTGCAGGTGCCGCCAAGAGAAATGCCAAATAGCAGATATAGACTAAAATAAGAATTTTTTGAACGATTTTCAATCCGTACCCGACCCACGTCTCTTTACTACGGGACACATTGCCGACCGCTCCGTGCGGGAAGGAAACCAAACAATATACAAGGAGGGCATACAATCCTACAACCACGACTCCGATCCATGATCCGACCGTAAGAGGATCTCCGCTCAACACATATGCCGCAATTAACATAATACAAAACTTTGTTAAAATAGATGCGGCTCTGCCATACAAATCCAGTGAAACGCCTTCCGGATGATGATATGCATGTTGGCTCACCTTATGCGAGAATGTTTTCAAACAATCATACGTAATCAAAATCACATTTTTTATTGCAAGAATCAAAAAGATAATATATAGAATTGACCATGCGAACTTTGCAAGCGTTATATAGATAATGCCATAATGAATGGAAAAAATTGAAAACAAAAATTCAAATGCAGTGATAATCGATATCACATCCCCAAATGCCGACGTCATACTCGTCAGCATGACCACAACGATAGTCCATGCCGCTACGGTACTGATCAACGTAACCAACGCAAAGCGTGTCAACAACTTATGCACTTGTTCCCTTCCGGATCCCTCTTTCTGTACGCCAACCACTTGCGCAGATAGAGAGGTGCTGCCGGCATCATTGGCGGAATGGGGGTTCGCCTCTTCTTCCCATAAGCCATCTTTTGCAATGTTCTCCATCAGTGTCAATTTTCCTCCCCGACAATTTCCAAAATATCCACCGTATCTACATTTCGTAAGAGCTCTACTACTGTATTATCAATATCTTCAAATAAAAGCGCCTCCCAGAGATTGATGTCAGTACCTTTTCTTTCGGAGACGGTTGCGTCCGGAGCGGAAGAATTGACAACGGATGAGGTCAAATCCAATTCGATCGCAGGTGACTTTGCGGAAGAAAGATTGATCTCAAACATTCCGTCAAAGTTTACAAGGTCATCCGCTTCTGACTCCGAAATACCAAAGAGTCGCTTTAGCCCATCTGCGTCCAATGTATAATGTCCGTTATAGTAGTGAAATATGTTTTCATCACGATTCAAGGCGTCTTTCAAAAAATCACTTATGAGACCGATCGTTGGAATGACATCCTCATTGTCGGACAAAAATATTTCCGCAATTTCCGGGGCAGACGTGCAATCGATCCACACACCAAGATATCCTTGAAGATCATTTAAGGTATCGTCCCCCCAGTCTTCTTTTTCTCCGTTTTCTAAAGAACTATCATAGCGGTATACGCCATACTCCAACTGATTGATTTTAAGCAGCACATATGCGGAGCTCACATATGCATTGACGGAAAAGTCCAAATAGACCCTGACTTCCTGTTCCGTACTATACCGACGGGAAGAATACTCACGACTGAGCATCTGACCTTCTGAAACATAGTAGGCAGCATTTTGCGCGAATGCAATTTGTAATTTCCTGCGCAGAGATTTATTTGAAGATCTAATACGCACATCGCCATCATAAGACCAAGAATATGTATTGTCTAACGTCATATTGGTAGTTTTCGTCATTGTAACGCTTGAATATCTGCATCCATCGGATTCAGCATCCAGCGCAAGAGAAGTTATACTCTGATCGAAATCCAGTGCTTCCACCGACTGCAGAACGTCACGCATGTCCTCAACTGTCCTGATCTGCGCGCCCTCTCTTCTTCCTTGGCGCACCATGACTGTAGGTGCTTCATATGATAACGCGATTGCTCCCACCAGCACTGCCAACGATAAAATGCAAACAACTATGCGTTTTACCCACATTATTCCCGCTCTCCTATCTCATTTGCTCATATTATATACGAGGATTTCTCGTAAGTCAATTGATTTACGAATATTTTTCGTAAAATGGTAGATATGGATGTAAGCATCATCGCAACAAGAATCAAAGAGATACGACTGGAACACCGCCTCAATCAGTCACTATTCGGGGAAAAACTTGCCGTCTCGCAGGACACCGTCTCCCTATGGGAGAACGGAAAGAGCGTCCCGACGACGGAGTATGTCATCCTCATTGCCACGACGTTCGGCGTGAGCGCCGATTATCTGCTTGGATTGACGGAATATTGAGAAAACCCAAAACGCGCCGCGCGGCTCTCTGCCGCGCGGCGCGCTTGCTATGATACTGTTTGATCACTCCATTCTGCCGCGTCCGGTGCGGAAGCGCAGAGGCGTTGTCCCCGTCGCCCGCTTAAACTGCCGGATAAAGTGCTCCACGTTGAGATAGCCGCAGCGCTCGGCAATGCGCTCGACACTGTCCGGCGTGGAGAGCAAAAGTTCCTCCGCCGCCTGAATACGCGCGGCGATCACGTCGGCGGTGAACGTCGCGGAAAAGAACTTTTTATAGGCGACGTGGAAGTAGCCGCCGCTCACGCCGAGCAATCTTGCCGCCTGCGCCGCGTTCCAGGCGCGCGCGGGCGAACGGAACACTTCCTCCCGCAGAGAAAGGAAGGGATAAAAGAGCGGGCTTCTGACTTCCACCTCGGAGGCAATCATCTCGATGAGTGCCGAGCAGAGTGAACTGACGACGCTCTCCCTTGTGCGGCGGGCAGAGAAGAATTCATCCATCAGGATGCGGAATAGCCCGTAAAAGCGCTCCGACGAGAGGAGCGGAATTGGCCTGCCGAAGGGGAACGCCTCAAAGAGCAGGGGCGATTCGCTTACAAGGTGCATCCAGCAGTCGGTGTACTCCTCGCCCACTGCGCGGTAGCTGTGCCGCTGCCCGGGACGGAACAATAACGCGGTATGCGCGGGTGTTCTGACCCATTCGCCGTCCGCCTCAAAGAGGGCGGGCGTCTCGACGAGCAGCAGAAGATAGTGCGGGTACCCCTTTTCGCGCAGGACGCGAAAGTCCGCCCCGTGCGACGTCTCCCCGATGCGCAGTACATTCATAGTCTCCTCCCATATCTATATAACAATCGATCAATTTTTTAATATCATACACCATTGTATTTTGCTTGTCAAGGAGGTATGATAGCTTTGCTGTTTTGAGGTAAGAACATTGGTATTTTCCCTGCTGACGGTCGTCTTTTACGCGGCGTCCTCCCTTGGCGACAAATATATTTCGGCAAAGCTTGCCTGCAGCGCCCAAGAATTTTCCTTCCTCGTGGCGCTGTCCACCGCCTTTTCTCTGGCGCTCGTTCTGCCCTTTACGGGCTGGAACTTCGCCTTCACCCTGCAGAGCGGGCTGGCGCTCGTCGTGCTCGTCGCGCTGAAGATCGCGGAATTTTATACGAGCGCGGCGCTACTCAAGACGGTCTCCGCCTATGAGCTCAAGGCATGGCTGAGCCTGAACGTCATCGTCTCCTATCTCGTCGATTTGGCGCGCGGGACGGAGACCTTCTTTTGGGCGTTCCTCCCCTGCGCCGCAGTGCTTGTGGCCGGCATCGGGCTGGTCGCCTTCGGCGAAAAGCGGGAAAAGTTGCTGCGCTATATCCTGTTGAGCCTGGGCTACATTGCCTCCAAATTCTTGTACGGGCTGCAGATGAACGTGCTCGAAGGGACTTCCCCCGTCTGCGTGCTGC
Source organism: Candidatus Gallimonas intestinigallinarum (assembly GCA_019116405.1). The sequence continues at coordinate 11,689 of DXBS01000090.1, forward strand.
TGCTCGTCATGCTCGGCGTCGCACTCCTGCAGCTTCCCTTTGTCAAATTCAGGACCTTCTTCCGCAAGAAAGGGCTTGTCCTCGGTGCGCTCACCCGCATCCCCAACGCGGCGGGGCTGTGGACGGAGGCGATCGCCGCACAGCAAAATCTGCTCCTGTATACCCTCGTGCAGCCCATGCAGCTGGCGATTTTGTTTTTGACGGCGCTCATCCGCCGCGAAAAAATGGGAAAACTGCGGCTTGCGGGCAGCATCATTACGCTTGTCGCCGTCACGGTGATGACGGTACTCATCTATTTCCATCGAGGTGCACTATGATCCGTACATTTCGGCAACACACCATCCGCCCGCAGCAGGAGCTGACAGGAAAACTGTGGAATTTTACCCCGCTGCAGGGGGAGCGGGCGGGCGAGACCTTCCCCGTGCCCACGCCAAGCTGCTGGGAGACATACCCGGGCTTCGGGCTGTACCGCGGCGAGGGACGCTATGAGACGCGCTTTGCAGGGAGCGGCAATCTGCGCATCGAATGCAAGGGCGTGAGTCATACGGCGACCGTCTTGTTGGACGGGGAACAAATTGCCACGCACTACAACGCCTATACTGCGTTCTGCGCGCTCGCAAAGGACGTCCCTGAGGGCGAGCACACGCTTGCGATCGTGGCGGACAACCGATTTTCGGAGCAGAGCGCGCTGCACGTTCCCAACGACTATATGTCCTACGGCGGCATCTCCCGCCCCGTTGTTTTGGAGCAGGTCGGCGACGCGTTCATTGAGTACGTCCACGTCGCGCCCGCTAAAACAGACGGCGTCTGGCATGCCCATGTCCGCGCATGCGTGCATGCGCTCAAGTCCGCGCCCATCCTTCTCCGTGTGCGCATTGCAGAGGAGGAGCTTATCTTTGACGTGCAATCCCTACCGGAGGGCGAGCGCATATTCGAAGGCGACATGCGCTTTTCCGACGTCACGGCATGGTCGCCTGAAGCGCCCGTTCTCTACACCGTGACGGCGACGCTGGAACGCGAAGGCGTACCCTTTGACGACCTTATAGACCGCTTCGGCTTCCGCGAAGTCGCCGTCTCGGGCAAGTACATCCTGCTCAACGGCGCGCCCATCACGATCAAGGGCGTCTGCCGCCACGAGGATCACCCGCAGTACGGCTGCACGCTGCCCTTTGCCGCCATGGCGTACGATCTTGCCCTCATCCGCGACCTGGGCGCCAATTCGGTGCGCACGTCCCACTATCCCAATGACGAAGTATTCCTCGATCTGTGCGACGAACTTGGCATCCTCGTCTGGGAGGAGAACCACGCGCGCGGCCTGAGCCTGGAGCAGATGCAAAACCCCAATTTTGAGCGGCAGGCGCTCGAGGTCACGCGCGAGATGGTCACCCAGCACTACAACCACCCGAGCATCTACATCTGGGGCATCCTCAATGAGTGCGCGAGCGACAGCGAATACGGGAAGTTCTGCTACCAAGAGCAGTTTGCGTGCATCCGCGCGCTCGATCGGAGCCGTCCCCGCTCCTTTGCGAGCTGCAAGTTCAAGACGGACATCTGCTTCGGGCTGCCCGAGGTCGTCTCCTACAATATCTATCCCAAATGGTATCACGATACGCCCGCGAAAGAATATCTTGCCGACCTGTACGACTGGGTACAGCGGGAGACGGAGGGCGCGGGCAAGCCCTTTTTGGTGACGGAGATCGGCGCGGGCGGGCTGTACGGCTACCGCAGCCCCTATGCGACCAAATGGAGCGAGGAGTTTCAGGCAAAGACGCTTCGTGAGCAGCTGGGGGTCGTCCTCTCCTTTGAGGATTGTGCGGGCGTGTACGTCTGGCAGTTCTGCGACATCCGCATCAGCGAGGAGTGGTGGGGCGGCAGGCCGCGCACGATGAACAACAAGGGGATCGTGGATGAATACCGCCGTCCCAAACTGTGCTACGAGGTCGTCAAAGAGCTGTTCCATACGTTTTGAGGCTCTGTGAACGAGGAAACAATAAAAGTTGAATCCTGATCATATACAACGCGCCGCGCGGCTTTCTGCCGCGCGGCGCGCTTATTCTCATCAAAAAAGGAAGCCCCCTGCCGGAGCAGAGGGCTTGTCCAAACAATCCTGATTACTTGAGTTCCGCGAAGTACTTGATCGTGCGGACCATCTGGCTGGTGTAGGAGTTCTCGTTATCATACCAGGAGACGACCTTGACGAGCGTCGTGCCGTCGCCGATGGGCATGCACTTGGTCTGCGTTGCATCGAACAGCGAGCCGTAGGTGATGCCGACGATATCGGAGGAAACGATCTCCTCTTCGGTGTAGCCGAAGGAAGCGGATGCCGCAGCCTTCATTGCAGCGTTGACGTCCTCTGCCTTGATGTCGCCCTCGCAGACTGCGACGAGCTGGGTCAGGGAACCGGTGGGAACGGGAACGCGCTGTGCGCAGCCGTCAAGCACGCCGTTGAGTTCGGGGATGACGAGACCGATCGCCTTTGCAGCGCCCGTCGAGTTGGGAACGACGTTGACCGCAGCAGCGCGCGCACGGCGCAGGTCGCCCTTGCGGTGAGGTCCGTCGAGAACCATCTGATCGCCCGTGTATGCGTGAATGGTCGTCATGTAGCCCTTCTTGATCTTGCACAGCTTGTTGAGCGTGTCCGCCATGGGAGCAAGGCAGTTGGTCGTGCAGGATGCCGCGGAAATGATGGTGTCCGTGGGATTCAGGGTCTTTTCGTTGACGCTGTAGACGATGGTAGGCAGGTCGTTGCCCGCGGGAGCGGAGATGATGACCTTCTTAGCGCCTGCATCGATGTGTGCCTGCGACTTCGCCTTGGAGGTGTAGAAGCCCGTGCACTCAAGGACAACGTCCACGCCGATTTCGCCCCAAGGCAGATCCTTCGCGTCCTTTTCCTTGTAGATCTTGATGGTCTTGCCATCAACGGTGATAGTGCCCTCTTCGTCGTTCGCGCTGACGGTATCTGCTAAGGCGTATCTGCCCTGAGCGGAATCGTACTTGAGAAGGTGCGCGAGCATCTTGGGGCTGGTGAGGTCGTTGATCGCAACGATCTCATAGCCGGGTGCGTTGAACATCTGACGGAATGCAAGACGCCCGATACGGCCGAATCCGTTGATTGCAACTTTTACGTTTGCCATTGGTGTATTCCTCCGAATAATTATTGCGCCGATATCCGGGCGCTATTTTTCGTCTATCATTGTACTACAAATTGACAGGGCTGTCAATAGCTGTTAAAAACTTTTTCCACTCTTTTTTCAAAGCGTGCAGACGGGACTCCGCCCCCTTCCTTTTATATATACCCCTGCTTGTCCCCTTCCAAACACAAAGACAAAAATTTTCTGCATTTCTTTGACAGGGACGCGGCAAAGGCATATCCTGCGGGCGAGATCCGCCCGCAGCCCGCAAATTCCGCCTAAAAATTTTCGCACAAAGGGTTGCTTTTTCCTTGAAAAGGCTTTATAATGAAGAAAAAATCTTTGGAGGAAAATTACCCATGCCTTTGGTCACTACGACTGAAATGTTCAAAAAGGCGTATGCAGGCGGCTATGCGGTCGGCGCATTCAACGTCAACAATATGGAAATGATCCAGGCGATCGTGGAAGCGGCAAACGAGTGCCGTTCCCCCGTCATCCTTCAGGTTTCGGCGGGCGCGAGAAAGTACGCGAACCCCGTGTACCTGCGTCACCTCGTGGAGGCTGCGGTCGAGACGACGGATATCCCGATCGCGATGCATCTGGACCACGGCGCTGACTTTGAAATCTGCAAGTCTTCCATCGACGGCGGCTTCACCTCCGTCATGATCGACGCTTCCAGCAAGCCCTGGGAGGAGAATATCGCCATCACCAAGAAGGTCGTCGAATACGCGCATGCGCACGGCGTCGTCGTAGAGGCGGAGCTGGGCAAGCTCGCGGGCATTGAGGACGACGTGCATGTTGCCGATCACGACGCGATGTTCACCTCTCCCGACGAGGTCGAGGAATTCACCTCCCGCACGGGCATCGACTCGCTTGCGATCGCCATCGGCACCAGCCACGGCGCATACAAGTTCAAGCCCGGTCAGGATCCCAAGCTGCGCATCGACATTCTCGAAGAGATCGGCAGACGTCTGCCCGGCTTCCCCATCGTCCTGCACGGCGCATCCAGCGTGCCGCAGGATCAGGTCGCGATCGTCAACCAGTACGGCGGTTCCATGCCCAACGCGATCGGCATTCCCGAAAGCGAGCTCAAGAAGGCGGCTGCTCTTGCCGTCTGCAAGATCAACATTGACTCCGACCTCAGAGTTGCTTTCACGGCGGCGATCCGCAAGCACCTTGCGGAGAATCCTTCCCACTTCGACCCCCGCCAGTACCTCGGCGACGCGCGTGCGAACATGAAGGAGATGGTCAAGCACAAGATCATCGACGTCCTGGGCTCTGCAAACAAGGCGTAAAAAACTCAAAAAAATACTCGGGCAAACGACCCGGGTATTTTTTTATGCGCTTCACGGACTGAGGCGCCTGAGTTTTCGCTCCGTCGCAAGGATGGGAACAAATAAGGAGATCGTCTGCACGAGGAGAAGGCACATGCCGCCGATGAGGCAGGCGGAGATCGGCAGAAAGACGGATACGATCAGCCAGACGATCGTTCCCGCAAGCTGCGCAATCACAAGAAATGTGACATGGAGCGCAAACGCCGCCTGCGCGTAGTCCCACATGGTCTGATTGCGCATGGCGCGCCTGGTACGATAGCCCGCGAAACGATTGATCTTACGCGGCGGATATGCCCCGAAGAAAACAGCGATCAACGAAAAGAGACAGGGCAGGAGCAGCGGTCCGATGACGAGCATCGGCGATGCCTGCTCCGCCCGCTGCGCCGCGGCATAGCCGCACGCGGCGGCGACAAAGCAGCAGACCACGAGCAAGGTAACGAGCGCGATGCGGCACCCGACATACCTGCGTTTTAGGGAGGTCGAAAGCAGCTCGTCAAGGCTCACGCCGAACAGCTGAGCGATTCGCACCAGCGTATCGAGGGAGGGATATCGGATCCCCTGTTCGTAGTTGGAGACCGCCTGCCGCGTCACAAAGAGTTTTGCGGCAAGTTCCTCCTGCGTCATCTGCGCCTGCAATCGTAAAAGTCTGAGCCGTTCGGAAAATTCCATTACCTGCCTCCGTCTGTATTCTATCAGGTTTTGGCGCAAAAAACAATCCCTCTTGTCCGAAAGCCCCGATACAGGCGCGACACACCTGCTTGCGCCGCAGAGATTTTTCATAAAACGTGCGCCGCCGCGGAACATTCCGCGGCAGCGCACTCTTTTATGCTTCCTTGTTCATATAGGCAAGGATCTGCGCCGAGTTGCCGAACACGAGCAGCTGATCGTTCTCCTGAAAGACGTAGTTCGCCTCCAGCGTTGCCGTCACCCTTCCGCCGTTCTTGACGGTGAGGATATTCATGCCGTAGCGCTTGCGCGGGTTTACTTCGACGAGCGTCTTTTTTACCCACTTGGCGGGCACGGCGATCTCAAAGATCGAGTACGCGGCGTCCAGATCGATATAGTTGAGCACCTTTTTGGAGCTCAGACGCACGGCGAGTTTTTCGGCAATATCCATGTCGGGATAGATGACCTCGTCCGCGCCGACGCGCAGCAGGAACTTGCGCTGGATCTGCGTGGTCGCGCGGGAGATGACCTTCTTTGCACCGCAGTCCTTTAAGTTGGACGTGATCTCCAGCGACGCCTGGAAGTCCTCGCCGATGGTGACGATACACACGTCGAAGGACGGGATGTCCATCGTCTCCAGGTTGTCCATACTCATGCAGTTGGCGATGAGCGCATTGGTATAGCGGGGCGCGAGCGAGTTGATGACGTCCTCGTTCTTGTCGACGATCATCACCTCGTCCCCCATACCGAGCAATTTTTCACCCAGCGTCCTGCCGAATTTTCCCATTCCGATCAGCAATACGGAAACCATTTCTTTCTCCTGATTAAAATATATTTCGCGCAAATGCGCTTTTATCTATTCAGTTGCACACAGAGGTATTGCAACCCTTCCGTCCCTTCGGGACACCTCCCCTAAAACTCCGTTTCAGGGGAGGCTTATGCCTTTTGCTATAAATCTCAGATACAAGGAGGGTTTCCCTCCGCAGTATGCCCCTATTTGCTGCTGACGCAGCTTGGGGGTGGGTGTGAATTGACGCGAACTATAATTGTAAGCCCTTAAGGGTTCGCGTCAAAAGAGGGAGGTGCGGTCAGCCGCAAGGCGGCGTGCCCGCGACCACCCTCTCAGATCACGGAATTTTGTCACGCCTTTGCGTGAGAAAATTCGTGAACGAACCTTTATCCTATAAACACATTATCCAGCGGCCTTCTGACGGCGGCCTCGCTCGTCTTTTGCCGCTTGAGGGCGAACGCAAAGGTGAGAATGCCGACGCGCCCTAAGTACATCAGCAAAATGAGGATGAATTCGGAAACCGCCGAAAGATGGGACGTGAGCGCCTGCGTCAATCCGACCGTGCCGATCGCCGAGACCGTCTCGAACATGACGGCGGCAAAGGGTGCATTGACGTCCGGCTCGATCGCGTTGATGAGCAATGTCGCCGTGATGGTCAGAACGAGGTAGGCGACAAAGATCGCGAGCGCCTGACTTAAAACGCTCTGGTCGATGCGGCGCTTGCCGATCGTGATATCCTTTTTACCGCGCATGACGGAGAGCATGCCCATCATGATGACGGTAAAGGTACTCACCTTGACGCCGCCGCCCGTACTGCCCGAGCAGGCGCCGATGAACATGAGAATGATCATCAAAAGCGTGCCGCTGTTGGAGAGATCCTCCGGGGGCGTCGTAAAGTAGCCCGCTGTGCGCGCCGTCGTCGCGTTGAAGAAGGAGCACAGAAGTTTATCGCCGAAGTTGTACCCTGCATAATTGTCGTTGTTCCATTCGAACACCATAAACAGCGCCGTGCCGACGATCAGCAAAATCGCCGTGCCGATGAGCGCCATGCGCGTATAGAAGGAGAACTTTTTAGGATTTCCCTTACAGTCCACGACGTCCCCCCACACGCAAAATCCGAGCCCCCCGATGATGATGAGCGCGCAGATGACGATGGAGACGAGCGGATCGCGCGCATAGTCGACAAGTGAGACGGGACCGATGATGTCAAAGCCCGCGTTGCAGAAGGCAGAGATGGAATGGAACACGCCGTACCAGATGCCGACGGGGCCGAAATCAGGGATAAAGCGGATCATCAGCAGGAGCGCGCCGACAAACTCAAAGAGGAAGGTCCCCAAGAGAATGCGCTTGACGAGCGTCCTGACGCCCGTGAGTCTGCTGCCGCCCACCGACTGGATCATCGCCGTGCGCTCGTAGAGCCCAAGCCCCTTGCCGCGGATCGCCATAAAGAGAATGGAGACGAGCGTGGTAAAGCCGAGACCTCCGATCTGGATGAGGCAGATGATGACGACATGCCCGAACGTTGTCCAGTGCTCTGCCGTCACGACGGGCGTGAGCCCCGTGACGCAGGTCGCAGAGGTCGCCACGAACAAACCGTCGACATAGTCGAGAAAGGTCCCCCACTCCCAGCTCTGCTTGGCAAAGGGCAGCATCAATAGAAGGCTGCCGATGAAGATGAGCAGGGCGTACCCCAGCGCAAGATAGCGCCAAACACTCATCCTCCGTTTGATCTTGAACTTCATGAATTCCTCTTACGCGGAACGTCTTGCTTGCTCCGCCCGTTGTATCGTATCATACCGCGGCGGGGCTTGTCAACCGTTTGCGGCTATGCGAGCGAAATACGATCGGAGACCGAGCGAACAAATAAACCCTTCTCCTCGCCGTAGGAGACGCAGTCCCTTAAGAACGCCTGGAACTTTTCGCCCGGCTTGAGCTCGGGATAGATACCGAGAAGCAGCGAGGTCAGCTCGTCCATATACAGGGAGACGCGCTCCTCCAGCGCCGCCTTAATGAGGGAGACGATCTCATAGACGGTGAAGTCCTCCCCGCTCTTGCGGACGGCGGGCGTGGGATCGACGCGGAATTTGCCGATGGCGATGGCGCGCGGCGTCTTGTAGAAATAGTCCACCCCCATCACGCGGTCGCGCGGGAGCGCGCAGCCGTCGATGAGCGCATCGAGGCGATTCTCCACCTTTGCCCCGCTCTTTGTGATATTGTAGGTCGCCAGCACCCGCTTTTTGAGGAAGGCGCGGGAAATGGGCTCCTCGGTGGCGACGATCTCCTTGATGCGCGCCATGATAGCGGCGTCGTTGTCGCCCGAGGTAACAAATGCCGCGACCTCGCCCGACGTGGGCTTGACGAACTTGTAGGGCTTGGACCACTTGCCGATCCAGCTGCCCGCCTTGGCGTCCGCGCCCGTAAGGCGGTCGAGGATATCCTTGATGCGCTTGATCTCGCGCTTGGGATTGTTGTAGTAGCTGACGCTGTGGATGCGCATGACGTTCCAGTTGCCGCGCTTTAAGGACTGCACCTGCAGGATATTCCTGTCCTTGACGGAGAACTGGTCGGTGCCGTCGCACAGCACGCCCAGGATAAAGCGGTGCTTGTTCTTGGGATCGATGACGGCGACGTCCACCTTGAAGTCGGAAGCGCCCACGTCGTAGCGGCACTCATAGCCGTAGGCGGAGAGCTCCTCTGCGATGAACTTGCCGATGCCCGCGCCCGTGCGCACGGAGGCGGAGGGAGCGGCGAGCGTCGTCCTGCCCTTTTCGGCAAACTCCAAAAATGCCTTCAGTCCCGCGACGCCCTTGGAGGAGGTCTTGGCAAGGTCGATCATGGGCGAGGTCATCGTGGAAAAGACGAGCATCTCTTCCCTTGCGCGCGACACGGCGACGTTGAGGCGGCGCCAGCCGCCCGACTGGTTGAGCGGGCCGAAGTTGAGGGAGACGCGTCCCGAGGCGTCCGGACCGTAGCACACCGAGAAGAGGATGACGTCGCGCTCGTCGCCCTGCACGTTCTCCAGATTCTTGACGAAGAGCGGCTCTTCCCTGTTGTACGCCGCCTCCTCCAGCCGCTTCTGGATGATCGCCTTGGACAAAAGCCGTTCGATATAGTCGCATTGTGTGCTCGAGAAGGTGACGACGCCCATGCTCGCTTTGGAGAGAACGGGGTCAGAGAGCCTGCGCACGACTTCCGCGACGAGCGCCTCCGCCTCCTTTGCATTGCGCTTGGTAAAGCCGCGGTCATAGGTGCCGTCCACGAGCATGAGCTTTACTTTGCTGTCCATCGCGTCGGGCGAGGGGAAGGTGCACAGCTTGTTGTCATAGTACATGCTGTTGGAGAAGGCGATGAGACTCTCGTGCTTGCTGCGGTAGTGCCAGAGAAGGTGCCGCTCGGGCATGCCGAGGGCGAGGCAGTCGTCCAGGACGCTCTCCAGATCCTCGTTTTCGAGGTTATCCTCGTCCACATACGCCGAGCGGAAGAAGGCAGTGGGCGGCAGCTGTTTGGGATCGCCCACGACGATCGCCGCCTTGGCGCGCGCAATGGAGCCGATCGCCTCCGCCGTGGACATCTGCGACGCCTCGTCGAAGATGACTAGGTCAAACTGGTCGGCGACGGGCTGCAGATACTGCGCCACGGTGGTCGGGCTCATCAGCATACAGGGGCAGACGACGCCCATGAGCGTGGGAATCTCGCCGAACAGGCTTCTCAGCCCCGAGCCGCGCAGATTGCTCTTGGAAAGGCGGGTGAATGCGCCCAGTTCGACGGAGAGGCTCCCCTCCCCGTCCTTCGGCAGGCGGGAGATGAGCTCGGCGCGGATATGATCGCGCGTGAGGCGGGTAAACTCCTCCCACGCGATGCGGAATTTTTCGATGGTCTCTTCGAGCGTGCCGACCGTCATGCGCGAGAGCGCGGGATCGGCGGGGATGTTGATCTCCAGAAAGTTGCGGTAGACGTTCTTTTCAAAGCCCGCGAGTACGTTGTCCGTGCGGAACCGCCCGCTCTCCAGCGCCTCGGTGATGAAGTTGAGCCCGAGTTCGGCGAGTTTTTTGCCCGTCCTGCGGTACATGCACCAGTTGGGCAGCAGGTCGATATTGTCGATGAGCGCGCTCGCCTTGGAGGAGAAGTAGTCCAAAACGTCCTCCTCGCGCAGCTTGGAGCGGTCGGCATTGGTGATATCGAGAAAGGCGTCCTGCGCGTGGAAGTAGCTCTCCGCCGCCTTCAAGTACCCCTCCAGCACGGGCTTGGTGTAGCCGCTCGTCGCGCGGATGCACATGCCGTTGAAGGCGTCCGCGTTGTAGTCCATAAAGACTGCCGCCGCCCGCTCGTGCAGGTCCTTGAGGTCGGCGAGAAACTCCGTGCGCTTTTTGAAGTTGATGCGCCCGGCGCGGTCGGTAAAGCTGCGTGCAAGCTGCGTGTTGCCCGTGATGAGATCCATTGCCCCGTAGATATCGACGAGCGTCTGCAGATATTTGGGGACGTCCTTGTTTTCGACGGCATGATAGCACGCGCGCTCCAGCTTTTTGACGACGCCGCGGACGGTGCGGTTGAGCCGCCAGTCCCCTGCCGTCTCCGCATACCGTCTGACCTCGGGCATGTCGCGGTCGGGATCGATGAGCGTCTTGAAGT
>DXBS01000091.1 GCA_019116405.1 Candidatus Gallimonas intestinigallinarum
CTTGCGGACGGCACGGTCATCCGCCAGGTCCTCGGAAAGTTCGAGGACATTCAATCCGACCCCAACGCCTTCCGGGGGCTTCCGACGGGCTTCAAGCACCTGGACCGCATCACCAACGGCCTGCAAAAATCCGACCTCATCGTCATCGCGGCGCGCCCCGGCATGGGCAAGACGTCGCTCTCGATGAACATCGTGGAGAACGTCTGTCTCAACAACAGCAAGACGGCGGCGGTGTTCTCGCTGGAAATGCCGCGCAGTCAGATCGTGCAGCGTCTTTTGTGCGCGCATGCGGGTGTCAGTATGGAAAAGGCGCTCTCCGGTCAGCTCAATCAGAAGGAGTGGCGCAATCTGATGGTTGCGAGCGACAAACTGCAGCGCAGCAAGGTCTTTATCGACGACTCCTCCCGCGTGACGCCCGCGGAGATCTTGTCCAAATGCCGCCGCCTCGCCGCGGCGGAGGGCGGGCTCGATCTCATCATGATCGACTATATCCAGCTCATGGGCGGCGTCGGCGGCAAGGGCGGCGGCTCGTTTGAGAACCGTCAGCAGGAGATCGCGTCCATCACGCGCGATCTCAAGATCATGGCAAAGGAACTGGACGTGCCCGTCATCGCGCTCTCGCAGCTCAGGCGTATTCAGACCAAGGAACCGCAGCTCTCCGACCTGAGGGAGTCGGGCGCAATCGAGCAGGACGCGGATATCGTCATGTTCATCAACCGCCCCGACGTCACCGCGACGGCGGAGGAGCTCGCCAAGCATACCATCGTCAAGGGCTCGGCGGAACTCATCCTCGCCAAGCACAGAAACGGCTCTCTTGGCAGAGTGCAGCTTCGGTTTCTTGGCGAACTCACCAAGTTCGTGGACGTGGATGATCAGAACATTTCGGACGAGGAGCCGCCGCAGTTCGCGCCGCCGCCCGAGGACTACGGCGCCGCGTATGACGACGATGCGCCCTTTGACGGGGGCGAGGTATGAAGACGCAGATCTTACCTGTCTCGCCGCAGTCGCTTGCCTACGCCAAGGAGCTCATCCAAGCGGGCGAGGTCGTCGCCTTTCCCACCGAGACGGTGTACGGCCTCGGCGCCGATGCGCGCAACGACGCGGCGGTCCAGAAAATTTTCGCGCTCAAGGGGCGCCCCGCCGACAATCCGCTCATCGCGCACGTCCATGCCGGGTTTGACATCACCGCTCTCGTGGAGACGCCCGCCTATACGGCGCGGCTGCGGGAAAAATTCCTTCCCGGATCGCTGACCATGGTCTATCCGTCCAAGGGGAAGGTGAGCCGCTTTGTCTCCGGCGGGCTTCCCACGCTCTCCCTGCGCGTTCCGTCCTCTGCGGCGGCGCAGGCGTTTTTGCGGGCGGTGGATATCCCGATCGCCGCGCCCAGCGCCAACCGCTCCAAGCACGTCTCGCCCGTCACGGCGCAGCATGTCGCGGATGACTTTGACGGCGATATCCCGCTCATTCTCGACGGCGGTCCGTGTACGGGCGGCATCGAAAGTACGGTTTTAGACTGCACGGGCGCTGTCCCGGCCATCCTGCGCGCGGGGCTGGTGACGAGGGAGATGATCGCGGCGGAAGTGGGAGCGTGCGAGGTCTATGTCCCGCACGAGGGGGAAAAGCCCAAGAGTCCCGGCATGGCGTACAAGCACTATGCGCCCTCCTGCCGCACCGCGTTTTTTACGGAGGGAGAGGCGGATCAGGCGATCCGATGCTACCTTGCCGAGCAGGGCAGGGGCGGAACGCCGTACTTTCTCTGCGAACACAGCTTTTTGGCGGCACATCCCGAGTATCGCGCGCTCGATCTGGGCGGGACGCCCGAGGAGATGGCGGCGCGGCTGTATGCTCACCTTCGCACGGGCGAGCGCTGCGCGACGCTGCTGATCGGGATCGAACCTGCGCTGAGCGGCGGCGTCATGGTCGGCGTCAAGAACCGCCTGCTGCGCGCGTTCGGGCGCTCCGAGATCAGGGAAAAGGATGTCTGACGGGGGACGTATGAAATACAGGAAGATCATCTTCGTCTGTACGGGCAATACCTGCCGCTCGCCGATGGCGGAGGCGGTGTTCAGAGCGGAGCTGAAAAAACAAAAGATCCGTTGGTATAAGATATCGTCCGCGGGGCTGCGCGCTACCGCGGGAGCGCCGATGTCGGAAAACAGCAAGGCAGTGCTGACGGAGGCGGGCATCGCGTTTTCGCCCGACTTTCGTGCAAGGAGGCTGACGCAGAAGATGGTGGAGGACGCCTATGCCGTCGTCTGTATGACGTGGGAGCAGATGAAGCAGTTCGGCGGGGCGACCAACGTCACCTGCATGTATGAACTTGCGGGAAGGGACATCCCCGACCCGTACGGACAGAGCATGGAGGTCTACCGCGCCACGCTGCGCGACATCTGTGAATGCGTGCCTGCGCTCATCCGCAAGCTGGAAATCAAAAATCAGACAAAATAATAAAAAAATAGGGGGAAATCAACATGAAAATTGCAATTGCATGCGATCACGGCGGACTTGCACTCAAACAGGCGATCTGCACCTGGCTCTCGGAGAGCGGCTATGAAGTCGTCAATTTCGGCACGGACAGCGGCGCTTCCTGCGACTATCCCGACTTCGGCGTGAAGGCGGCGGAGGCGGTCGCCGCGGGCGCGTGCGACTACGGCATCGTCGTCTGCACGACGGGCATCGGCATCTCCATTGCGGCAAACAAGGTCAGGGGCGTGCGCTGCGCGCTCTGCTCCGAGCCGCTCTCTGCGAAGATGACCCGCCTGCACAACAACGCCAACGTGCTTGCCATGGGCGGCGGTATGATCGGCGTCAACATGGGGCTGGAGATCGTCAGAACCTTTCTGGAGACGCCATTCTCCGAGGAGGGCAAGCACATCCGCCGCATCGATAAGATCGGCGAGATCGAAAAAAAGTATATGAAATAATGTTAAAGGCTCTCAAGGACAAATTACTTGAATCATTCACTTCCATCCTGCCCATTGCACTCATCGTGCTTGTGCTCAGCGTGGCGTTCGTGCCGCTGGAGACGGGGACCTTCCTGCTCTTTCTCATCGGCGTCTTTCTGCTCATCGTGGGGCTGGGCGGATTCATGCTGGGCGCGGACCTTTCCATGCTCGTCATCGGTGAGAAGATCGGTGCGACCATGACCCACTCGCGCAAGATCTGGCTGATCGCGCTGCTTTCCTTTGTCATCGGCATCATCGTCACGATCGCCGAGCCCGATCTGCAGATTCTCGCCGAACAGGTGCCCGCCGTCGCGGAAAAGACGGTGCTCGGGAACTACCTGCTCATCCTCACGGTCGCCGTGGGCGTGGGAATTTTCCTGATGATCGGCATGCTGCGCATCGTGCTGCGCATCCCGCTGCACTATCTGCTCATCGTGTTCTATGTCGTGGCGTTTGTGCTGAGCATTTTTGTCTCGCCCGATTTCTGGGCGGTGTCCTTTGACTCGGGCGGCGTGACGACCGGGCCGATGACCGTGCCGTTTATCATGTCGCTTGGCGTGGGCGTTGCGTCCATCCGCAGCGGCAAGGGCAGCAAGGACGATTCCTTCGGTCTCGTCGCGCTCTCCAGCGTCGGGCCCATCATCGCCGTGCTCATCCTCGGAATCGTGTTCGATCTGCACGACGTGGAGTACGTCATGACGCCCCTGACGCAGGTTTCGGACACGCGCGAGGTGTTCTTCGCCTATCTGCAGGGATTTGGCAGTTGCGCAGAGGAAGTTGCGATCGCCCTTGCGCCAATTCTTGCCTTCTTTATCCTGTTCCAGATCGTGGCGCGCGCCTTCCGTCGGCGCCAGATCGTACGTATTCTGGTCGGGTTCGTGTACACCTTTGTCGGGCTGACGCTGTTCTTATCGGGCGCAAACGTCGGCTTTATGCCCGTCGGCAGGACGATCGGGCAGGGGCTTGCCTCCCTGTGGGGTGGCTGGCTGCTCATTCCCGTCGGCATGATCATCGGCTACTTCGTCGTCGCAGCGGAGCCCGCCGTGCACGTCCTCAACAAGCAGGTCGAGCGCATGAGCGCGGGCGCGATCAGCTCTTCCGCCATGATGAAGGGGCTGTGCATCGGCGTCTGTATCTCCCTGGGACTCGCCATGACGCGCATCCTCACGGGCATCAATATCATGTGGATCCTCGTTCCCGGCTACGTCATCGCGCTTGTGCTGACCTTCTTCACGCCGCCGCTGTTTACGGGCATTGCGTTCGACTCGGGCGGCGTCGCGAGCGGCGCGATGGTCTCCGCATTCGTCCTGCCGCTCGCCATCGGCGCATGCAGCGTGCTCGATCCCACGGCGATCATGACGCAGGCGTTCGGCTGCGTCGCCTTCGTTGCGCTCACGCCGCTCATCTCCATTCAGATCCTCGGCATCCACTACAAGCGCAAGACGGGCAGGATCAGGCGCAACTTCTCCAACGTCGGGGACAGGATCCTGGAGTACGAGGTGAGCTGACATGGCGGACAAAAGACAGACAAAATCATCGGTGCGCGCGGGCGGCATCGCCAATGTACTCGGCGGAACGCCGATCGCCAACATGCTCGGCATGCGGCAGGGCGGAAAGCTTCCCAACCGCGTCAAGCTGCTCGTGAGCATCGTCAATAAAAACGATATCGAACGGCTCAAAGAGGTCATCGACGACTGCTCCGTGTCGCTCACGGTCGCATTTGCGGGGACGGGGACGGCACATTCGCAGGTCCTGGATTATCTCGGGATCGGCGAGACGGAAAAGACGGTGGCGTTCTCCCTCATCCCGGAGAGCGACGAGGACCTGATCATGCGCGAGATCCGCACAAAGATCTCCCTCTATCTTGTGGGCCGCGGCATCTCCTTTACCGTCCCTCTGACGGGGATCTCGGAGATCGTCGCAAACGGAATTACGGGCGCCGCGTCGGAAAAGGCGGTGGACGGGAGTAAGATCATGACAAGCGAGACGAGACAATACGACCTCATCATTGCGGCGGTCGCCGCGGGGTTTGTGGACGAGGCAATGGAGGCGGCGCGCGGCGCAGGCGCGGCGGGCGGCACCATCATCCACGCGCACGCGCTCAACAACACCAAGGCAGAGCAATTCATCGGCGTCTCTCTTTTAGAGGAGCGCGACCTGTTGCTCATTCTCACCAAGCGGGAGGGGAAGCTGCCCATCATGCAGGCGCTCTTTGACAGCGTCGGGCTCAAGACGCAGGCGGGAGGCATCATCTTTTCGCTGCCCGTCGATAAGACGGCGGGGATCTCCGCCTCGGACGAGGTGGCGGCAGAGGAGGCGAATCAGTGAAGCGTGTGATCTGTATCGGCGGGGGAGAGATTAGGAACCGCGAGACGCTCACGATCGATGCCTATATCGCAGGCGAGGCGAAAAAGGCGGCGGGCGAGCGGCGCGCCTGCGGGCTCTTTCTTCCCACCGCCAGCCATGACTGCATGCCCTATTATAATTCCTTTCATAAGATCTACACCGGTCTGTTCGATATCAAGACGGACGTCGCGCTCACCGTCCGACAGGACTTTGACCGCGAGAAGATG
This sequence comes from Candidatus Gallimonas intestinigallinarum, assembly GCA_019116405.1. The sequence goes on from DXBS01000091.1 coordinate 5,519, forward strand.
AAGGCCAAGTTTGAACGCGCCGACTTTCTCTATGTGGGCGGCGGAGACACTGTCTTTATGATCGAGCATTGGAAAAAGTCGGGGCTTTTAGAGTATATCCGCGAAGCGTATGAGCGCGGCGTGCTCATTGCGGGGCTCTCTGCCGGGGCGATCTGCTGGTTTGAGGACATGTATTCCGATTCGGTCGTGGAGGGAGAATATCAGATGTTTCCCGGACTTGGCTGGCTGAAAGGAAAAATTTCTCCACATTACAACGAAAGAATGCTTGACTTTGACGAAATAGTGTTGTATAATAGGTTTCGCGCTTGGGGCATTGAGAACGATGCGGCGCTGGAGTTTGCAGACGGTGAGCCCGTCAGAACGATCGGCGGCGGCAAGGTATATGACCTTGATGCAACGAGCGGAACGCTGGAAAAGAGTGTTTTTTCGGCGTAACCAAATAAGCGGACGTGGCGAAATTGGCAGACGCGCAGGTTTCAGGTTCCTGTGGGAGACCATGGGGGTTCAAGTCCCTTCGTCCGCACCAAACAAAAAACGGAGCAGTAAGCTCCGTTTTTTTGTTTGGTATAAAGTAGACTCACGAAGGGACTTGAGGGTGGAGGCGCGAGCGTCCGACATGAGCAAGGAATGAGCTCTATGCGCTGTACGACGAAAAGACGGACCAAGGCACCTCGCTGCACGGCAAGGCGGCGGAATTTGAGGGCGACTGCGTGGGCATCCCCGCAACGACGGCGGTGACCTATCTGACGGTTGCCGAGGGGACGGCGTTCAAAAACGTCTCCGGAAGCTCGGATGACCCCATGCCTGCGGGCAGCCCCACCTGGCTTTCGCTGCTCGTCGGACATTCGGAGACTGCGTGCTGCTGCACGGACGGGTATTTCTATATCGACGGACTGTATTTCCCGGGCGAAAAGGGGAAGTTTGTATATAAAAACGACGAGCCGAAGTTCTGCGACCATATCAATCCCGCCTATGGCGGCGCCATCGTCGGCGGACATATTTTGCTGGACGAGGACTCGGATCCGCATGTCGGAACAGGCGGGGACGTGTACCTGCTGCCCATTTGCCAGACGCACAACATCTCGTTATAATCCCAATCACAACAAAGAGATCGGACAGGGCATGGGATTTTATATGGTGACGTCCAAAGATGTGGGTGCGGCAAAACTCGTAGGGTACCTGCGTGCCTCTGTCATTGCGGAGGCGCTCGCCCGCGAAGAGGAACGCGCCCGCGGCGATTAATAGTTTCTCAAAAGAGGCCTCAGGCAGTTGCTTGCAAGATTCGTGCTGCTCCGCCGCGGGCGGACCGCGCGCCGATCAAAAATTTTTTTTGAGAAGGCGCGGCAATGGGCGCGGAACGATTGACGAAGGGGGCACAATCGTGTATAATGGTAATTAAGCGCATTCGATGAAGAGGGGGACTTGCCGTCGGCTATGAAGCGGGCGGCGCAGCATCGGTGCGTGCTGGTACCGGAATAGCGCGTTCATTTCACGCAGAAGATAACACTTTAGGAGAAGG
>DXBS01000092.1 GCA_019116405.1 Candidatus Gallimonas intestinigallinarum
GAGGAGATCAAGGCGTACGATCCCATCGGCATCATCTTCACGGGCGGCCCCAACAGCGTGTATGACGCGGGTTCGCCCCATATCGATCCCGCAGTCCTGCAGCTCGGCATTCCCGTGCTCGGCATCTGCTACGGCTGCCAGCTCATCGCCTACACGCTGGGCGGAAAGGTGGAGCACGCCGCGACCAGCGAGTACGGCAAGCGCTCCTTCTCCTTCGTCAAGGCAAGCCCGCTCTCCAAGGATATCCCCGAGAGCAGCATCTGCTGGATGAGCCATACCGATCACGTCACGCAGGTTCCTGCGGGCTTTGAAGTGCTCGCTTCCACACAGACCTGCCCCGTCACGGTGTACGGGAGCGAGGAAAAGCGCATCTACGGCGTGCAGTTTCACCCCGAGGTCGTCCACTCCGAGTACGGCAACAAGATTCTGGAGAATTTCCTCTACGAAGTCTGCGGCGCCAAGGGCGACTGGACGATGGGCGGCTTTGTTTCTGAACAGGTCGAAAAGATCAGGTGCAAGGTGGGGGACAAAAAGGTGCTCTGCGCCATGTCGGGCGGCGTCGATTCCGCTGTCGCCGCGACGCTCATCCATAGGGCGATCGGCAGTCAGCTCATCTGCGTGTTCGTCGATCATGGTCTGCACCGCAAGAACGAGCCGGAGGAGGTCATGTCCGTATTCCGCGACGGGCTGGGCATGAACCTCATCAAAGCGGACGCCGCCGATAGCTTCCTAGCGAAACTTGCGGGCGTCACCGACCCCGAGCAGAAGCGCAAGATCATCGGCGCGGAGTTCATCAACGTCTTTGAAAAAGAGGCGAAAAAGATCGGCGCGGTGGACTTTTTGGTGCAGGGCACCATCTATCCAGACGTCATTGAGAGCGGCAAGGGCAAGAGCGCGGTCATCAAGTCCCATCACAACGTGGGCGGGCTTCCCGACGTCGTCGATTTCAAGGAGATCATCGAGCCGCTGCGCGACCTCTTTAAGGACGAAGTGCGCCGCGTCGGCACGGAATTGGGACTTCCCGACTCCGTCGTCTGGCGGCAGCCCTGCCCCGGTCCCGCGCTCGCCATCCGCATCATGGGCGAGGTCACGCGCGAGAAGCTGGAGACGCTGCGCGACGCGGACTATATCTTCCGTGAGGAGATCGCAAAGGCGGGGCTGGACAAGAGCATCTGGCAGTATTTTGCCGTCATCACCAACAGCAAGACGGTGGGCGTGCAGGGGGACTTCCGCACCTATGAGAACGTCATTGCCCTGCGCGCGGTCACGAGCGTAGACGCCATGACGGCGGACTGGGCGCGCATTCCCTATGACGTTCTGGAGACGGTCTCCAACCGCATCACCAACGAGGTCAAGCACGCCAACCGCATCGTGTACGATATTACCAGCAAACCCCCGGCAACCATCGAGTGGGAGTGAGCCATTGGAATGTAAAGGACGTATTTTCAGCGAATGAAAGAAACCCGCAAGACTTGACACAAAGCCGAAGCGGGTTTTTTGTTGAAACGTGTTCGGTAAGTCTGAGGAGCTATTATGGAGATAAGAGAATTGGGCTTAGAGCAGACGGAAGAGATAAAGCGATTGACGGTTGAAATTTTTTCCAAAGAACCGTGGAATGATATGTGGACGGATACGCAGTTGCATGCGTATGTGTTGGAACTGATCGGCAATCGCAATTCCCTGTCATTCGGGCTGTATCAAGGTTCTGCTTTGATCGGCATGGCATTGGGCAGGATCAGGAGTTGGTATGAAGGGACGGAATACTGGATCGATGAGTTTGGTATCGCATCCGAAATGCAATGCCGCGGGGCAGGAACGAAGTTTCTCACTGAATTGGAATACCTTCTCAAAGGTAGAGGGGTAAAACACATCGTGCTGCTCACAGAACGGAGCGTTCCAGCCTATCGTTTTTATCTGAAAAACGGTTTTTCGGAACAACAGAAAACGGTGTTCTTTGTAAAAGCCATAGGATGATAGGTCAAAAATGCATTAATTTTTCTGAAAATATTCATGCAAACGCTTGCTCGTGACGCGGCGTCATATGTTAGACTATCCTTACAATCCTTACAAGGAGAAACGTATGCCGAAAACAGACTATATGGCCGTCGGCGAGGCGGCGAAGAAAATGGGCGTCAGCGTCCGTACTCTGCAGTATTACGACAAGCTCGGGCTGCTCGCACCCTCTGCGCAGAGCGAGGGCGGGCGGCGGCTGTATGTGCAAAAGGACCTTGTCCGTCTGCATCAGATCTTGTCCCTGAAGTCGCTCGGCTTTTCGCTCGAGGACATCAAAGAAAGGCTCCCCGCGCTGGATACGCCCGCCGAGGTCGCGGACGCGCTCAGCGCGCAGGCGGAGGACATCCGCAGCCGCATCTCACGGCTTTCCGATTGCCTTGACGCAGTCGAAGGACTGCGCGCGGAGGTTCTGCAGATGCAGACAGTGGACTTCAAGAAGTACGCGGATATCATCGTCAATCTTCAGATGAAGAACGAGTACTACTTTCTCATCAAGCACTTTGATG
>DXBS01000093.1 GCA_019116405.1 Candidatus Gallimonas intestinigallinarum
GGCGCGATGATGCCGTCCGAGACCTCGCGCGCGATGATCTTTGCCGTGACCTCGTCGCACTCGTCGGAGAGCGCGATCCAGTCGCCGAAGGAGGACATTCTGTCCGTCCCCCTTGCGCGCGCATAGGCGCAGGCGAGCGGGGAATCGTCCAGCCCCTCGATATCGTCCGCGAAGCAGGACTTCTTGAGCGCCTCGGAGAGCGGCTTGCCGACCGCAGCCGACGTGGGCGAGACGTGCTTGAAGCTGGTGGCGGCGCACATGCCCGTCGCCTCCTTGATCTCCTTGACGAGCTGCCAGGAATTGAAAGCATCAAGGAAGTTGATATAGCCCGGTCTGCCGTTTAAGATCTCCACGGGCAGATCGCTGCCGTCCGCCATGAAGATGCGGGCAGGCTTCTGATTGGGGTTGCAGCCGTATTTGAGCTGAAATTCGTTCATCGATCATGACCTCCTGTCACTTCTCATAAGGTTGCGCTTCGCCCGATTTTCTCCGTGCGCCGCGCGGGAAAGGCGTTACGCCTTTTTGTATTTGTTGATGACGATGCGCTCCATCGCGCCCGTTGCAAGTTCCACCGTGCAGACGACGAGGGAAATTTTGTTGTCCGCATCCAGGCTGTCCCAGATCTCCTCGGCAAATGCCTTGGCGTCGTTGGGAATGGCGACGCGCTCCGGCTCGCCCTCGAAGGTGGGCAGGGGATTGCCGTCCTTCATATAGGTGTGGATGAAGTGACCCAGCCCGTCCACCGGTTCGTAGTCGAAGGTGTAGCGGTTGCACTTCTCCCCCTTGCCGTCCGCGCTCTTGAGAATGGACATCTCGTAGCTGTAGCCCGCAAGGTGCAGAATGGCGCTGATGCGGGGGGTGTAGTTGGGCGCGTCAGGCTCGAAGCAGCGCGTCTTTAAGGCGCGGCGGAAGCACTTGCCCGCCTTCAGAAATTGCTCGATCGTGTCCGTCTGATCGCCGTTGGTGACGATGAGATCGTCCCCCACCCGCTTGACGGGGGAATAGATGATGAGGGAGGGATCGGAGACCTTGCTCTCGTCGTAGGGATAGATGGTGACGTTCTCCCCTTCCTCAACGAAAATACGGTTGCGGCTGTTCTCGCTCCTGCCCATGATGAAATAGGCATAGACCGCCTTGGTGCCGTCCGCGCTCTTGCCGACGACGATGCCGCGCCCGGGGTAGGAATTGCCCGTAAGCGCCTCGCGCATGCTTCTGACTTCGTAACCCATATGCTTCTCCTGAATGTATCGTTCGTGCCCGCGCATTGCGCGGGAGTTGTTCAGCCCTCGATGCCCTGCAGCTTTTTGCAGACCAGTTCCACTGCCTCGGGCAGGATGACCCACTCCGCCTCGCGCATGACGCGCTTTTGCAGTACCTCGGGCGTGTCTCCCTCTTTGACCTCCACCGCCTTCTGCAAGAGGATGGGACCGCCGTCGCAGACTTCGGTGACGTAGTGCACCGTCGCGCCCGTGACCTTGACGCCGCGCGCCAAAACCTCCTCGTGCACCTTCAGCCCGTAATAGCCGGGGCCGCAAAAGCTGGGAATGAGCGCGGGGTGGACGTTGATGATGCGCCCCTCGTAGGCGCTGACAAAGTCGGCGCTCAGAATGGTCATAAAGCCCGCAAAGACGATGAACTCGATGTCCTTTTCGCGCATGATCGAGAGAATGATTTCCTCCCGCACTCTGCGCTCTTTGAACTCCTTTTTATCGACGACGGCGCACTCGATGTTATAGCGCGCCGCGCGCGTCAGAACGTAGGCGCCCGCGTTGTCCGTGACGACGAGCACGACTTCGCCGTGCGGGATGAGCCCCGCTTCCTGCGCGTTGACGATCGCCTGAAAGTTGGTCCCGCCGCCCGAACACAGGACGGCGATGCGCGTCTTTCTCATACGAGCACCACGCCGTCGTCGCTTTGTTCGATGACGCCGAGGACGTACGCGTCCTCGCCCTGCGCCTTCAGGATTTCAAGCGACTTGTCCACATCCTCTTTTGCGACGACGATGCCCATGCCAACGCCCATGTTGAAGGTATTGAACATGTCGTGCTCGGAGATGTTGCCCGTCTTTTGAATGAGTCCGAAGATGGGCAGCACTCTGACGTCCGACTTTCTGATCTTCACGCCCAGTCCCTTGGGAATGGAGCGGGGCATGTTCTCATAGAAGCCGCCGCCCGTGATGTGCGAAATGCCCTTGACGCACACCTCTTTGAGCAGAGCAAGCACACTCTTGACATAGATCTTGGTGGGCGTCAACAGCGTCTCGCCGAGGGACGCGCCGCCCAGCTCCGCGACGGGCGCGGCCAAATCGCAGTGGTCGACGTCGAACACCTTCCTCACGAGCGAGAACCCGTTGGAGTGCACGCCTGAGGAGGCGAGCGCGATCATGACGTCCCCCTCCTTCATCGCGGAATTGTCGATGACCTTGCTCTTGTCGACGACGCCGACCGCAAAGCCCGCAAGGTCGTATTCCTCTTCGGGCATCAGCCCGGGGTGCTCGGCAGTCTCGCCGCCGATGAGCGCGCAGCCCGCGCGCACGCAACCCTCCGCGACGCCGCCGACGATGGAGGCGATCTTTTCGGGATAGTTGCGCCCGCAGGCGATATAATCAAGGAACAGGAGGGGCTTTGCGCCGCAGCAGATGATATCGTTGACGCACATGGCGACGCAGTCGATACCCACCGTATCGTGCTTGTCCATGAGGAAGGCAAGCTTGATCTTGGTGCCAACGCCGTCCGTGCCCGAGACGAGCACGGGCTCCTTGAGCCCCGTCATGTCCAGCGGGAACAGCCCGCCGAAGCCGCCGATGTCCGCCTTGCCCTCGGGCATGGTGCGCGCGACGTGCTTCTTCATCAGCTCGACTGCCTTGTATCCCGCGGTGATATCGACGCCCGCCGCCTTGTAACTATCGGAAAAGCTCTTTTCCATCTGTCAATTCTCCTGTTTTTTGCGGAATTTTGGGTTTTCGCTGATGGGCCTGCCTGCGATCGGACGCTCAAAGCGGTCCTTGCCCGGCTCTTTTGGGATCTCTGTGGGATATATGCCGTCAAAGCAGGCGCAGCAGAATCCGCTGCCGTCCCCGCCCGTGAGCAGGCGGGCATGATCGATATCCAGATAGCCGACCGAGTCCGCGCCGATGATCTTGGCGATCTCCTCCGTCGTGTGATGGCAGGCGATGAGGTTCTCGCGCGAGTCGATGTCCGTGCCATAGTAGCAGGGATTGAGGAACTTGGGCGCCGAGGAGAGGAAATGCACCTCCGTCGCGCCGGCGTCCCGCAATTGCTTGACGATGGGACGGCTGGTCGTGCCGCGGACGATGGAGTCGTCCACGAGGATGACGCGCTTGCCCCTGACCGCCGATGCGATGACGTTGAGCTTGATTTTGACCCTGTCCTCGCGCATCTTCTGATCGGGCGCGATGAACGTTCTGCCGATATATTTGTTCTTCAAAAAACCGATGCCGTAGGGAATGCCGGACGCCTGCGCATAGCCGAGCGCCGCGTCCAGGCCCGAATCGGGCACGCCGACGACGATGTCCGCATCGATCTTGTATTTTTCTGCCAGAAATCTGCCCGCCTGCAGGCGCGCATCGTGCACATAGCAGCCGTCGATCTCCGAATCGGGGCGGGCGGTGTAGAAGTACTCGAACACGCAGAACGCCTTCTTGCCGCCGCAGTGGCTCCTGTCCGACTTGACGCCATCCTTGGTGATGACGAGCATCTCGCCCGGGTCGATCTCGCGCACCTTGTGTGCGCCGACTGCGTTCAGCGCGCAGGACTCGGAGGCAATGAGATAACTCCCGTCATCCCTTCTGCCAAAGCAGAGCGGGCGGAATCCCAGTGGATCGCGCGCGGCGATGAGTTTGGAGGGCGACATGACGACGAGCGAATAGGCGCCATTGAGCCTGTCCATCGCGCCGAGCACCGCTTCCTCGATGGAGCGGGCCTTGACGCGCTCCCGCGTGATGACATAGGCGATGACCTCGGTATCCGAAGTCGTGTGGAAGATGCAGCCGTCGTTTTCCAGCTCTGCACGCAGCTCGGTCGCGTTGATGAGGTTCCCGTTGTGCGCCAGCGCCATATTGCCCTTGAGGTGATTGACGACGATGGGCTGCGCGTTTTCCCTGCCGTTTGTGCCCGTCGTCGCATAGCGGACGTGACCGATCGCCATGTTCCCCAGCCCCAGTTTTGCAAGCACATCGGAGGTAAAGATGTCGTTGACGAGTCCCACGTCCTTATACGCGGAAAACACACCGTCGTTGTTGACGACGATGCCCGCCGACTCCTGTCCCCTGTGCTGCAGCGCAAACAGCGCATAGTACGTCGTGGACGCTACATTCTGCGCCGCAGGCGCAAAGATGCCGAACACGCCGCACTCTTCGTGAACTTCATGCTCCATGAATCAGTCTCCCTGTGTGACGCGCTTGAAGATCTCCGCGTAAGCGTCCTCGACGCCGCCCATATCGCGGCGGAATCTGTCCTTGTCCAGCTTCTCGTTGGTCTTTGCATCCCAGAAACGGCAGGTGTCGGGCGAAATTTCATCCGCGAGCACGATGGTGCCGTCCGTGAGGCGACCAAACTCCAGCTTGAAATCGATGAGCTTGACACCGAGGTGCAAAAAGTACGCCTTTAAGACTTCGTTGACCTTGAACGCATACTTCTTGATGGTCTCGATCTCCTCCTTGGTCGCAAGCTTTAAGGCAAGCGCGTGATAGCTGTTGATGAGGGGATCGCCCAGATCGTCGTTCTTGTAGGAGAACTCGATGGTGGGTTCGTCGAACACGATGCCCTCCTCCACGCCGTAGCGCTTTGCAAAGGACCCCGCGGAGACGTTGCGGATAATGACTTCGAGGGGAACGATCTTGACCTTCTTGACGAGCGTGTCTCTTTCGGAGAGCTCCTTGACGAAGTGCGTGGGAACACCCGCCTTCTCCAGAAGCTGCATCAAAAGGTTGGTCATGCGGTTGTTGACGACGCCCTTGCCCGCAATGGTGCCCTTTTTAAGCCCGTTGAATGCGGTCGCGTCGTCCTTATACGAGACGATGCACAAATTCTCGTCCGTCGTTGCGTACACTTTCTTTGCCTTGCCCTCGTAGAGCTGCACGGTCTTTTCCATGATGTATCTCCTTTTCCTCTTGGGATAAAAATTATTCTCTTGTGTATTTTGCGGAGATCTCCGCATCTTTCTTCAAAACCTTCTCCGCCGCCGCGAGGCGCGCACTCAATAGCTTGTCATGCAGCGCTTCGTCCGAGACGGCGAGGATCTGCACGGCAAGCAGCGCCGCGTTCTGTGCGCCGTCGATCGCGACGGTCGCCACGGGGATGCCTGCGGGCATCTGCACCGTAGAAAGAAGTGCGTCCAGCCCGTCCAGCGTAGAGCTCTTGACGGGAATGCCGATGACGGGCAGCACCGTGTTCGCCGCGAGCGAGCCCGCAAGATGCGCCGCCTTGCCCGCCGCCGCGATGATCGCGCCGTAGCCTTCCTTAGACGCCTTCTGCGCAAATTCGCGCGCCTCGATGGGCGTGCGGTGCGCCGAATAGACGTGCACGGAGTAGGGCACGCCGTACTCCTCGAATACTGAAAACGCCTTCTCGACGACGGGAAGATCGCTGTCGCTTCCCATAATGACTGCCACTTTTTTCATTGTATTTGCCTCCCTGACGGTTTGAAAATGAAAAGGAGCCGTTTTTTTCTACGCGAAAAAAACCGTCTCCGTCGAACACTGAAATTTGGTTGTCTTCTGCCGAGTGCGGCAGATGCAAACTGCCTTCATCATAGTTTCATTATACCAAATCGGCAATTGCCCGTCAAGCGTTCGCGCGACAATTTACGCTGTTTTTTGCGCCCTTCACGCACGCCCGGGTGCAATGCGCGCTATCCGAGCGCGACGTCGAGCACCATCATCAGACAAAATCCGACGACGACTCCCACCGAGGCGAGCGTCTTATTGCCCGAAAAGCTCTCGGGAATGAGTTCGGAGCACACCACCGCGACCATCGCCCCCGCCGAAAAGGCGAGCGCCCATGGAAGAAGGGAGCCGATCGCCGCGGCGGCAAGCGCGCCCAGGACGCAGGCGGGCACCTCCACCGCGCCCGAGCCCTGCGCAAACAAAAAGCTCTTTGCGGCGCTCATTCCCTTGGCGCGCATGGGAAAGGCGACGCACATGCCCTCGGGAAAATTCTGCACCGCGATGCCGACGGCGAGCAGCAGCCCCGCCAATGCCCCCTCGCCGCTCACGCCCGCCGCGAACGCGACGCCCACCGCCATGCCCTCGGGGATGTTGTGCAGCGTCACGGCAAAATACAAAAGCGCCGTGCGCTTGTCGCCGATGACGTGAAAACTTTTTTGCGTGCGCGAGAGCAGCAGGTCGGAGGCAATGATGAACGCCCCGCCCAGCAAAAACCCGACGGATGCGGGAATGTAGGCGGGCAGCGCGCCCTCCGCCTCGATGGCGGGCAGCAGCAGCGAAAAGAAGCTCGCCGCAATCATGATGCCCGCAGACGCCCCCAACAGCAGCGTGAGCGCGCCCTCCTTGGGGCGCCGCGAGAAAAAGACGCACGCCGCGCCCAGCGCCGTCATTGCATACATCCCGAGCGACGCAAGAAGCGCCTGCTGCCACGCCGCCAGCGAAAAAAACCACATCGGTGAGTCCCCCGTGCCGCCCGCAAAGGGCAGTCACCTCATCGTATGCACGGCGGAGAAAAAGGGTCAACAAAAAAGCGCCCTTTGGAGCGCTTCTGTCACACAAATTGCAGGACGTCCACCAGAATGGCAAAGCCCAACAGCAGCAAAAAGCCGACGGCGTGAATGATCGCCTCCACCTTCCGGTTGACGGGCCTGCCGCGCACCCACTCGATGGCGGTGAAGATGACCTTGCTGCCGTCCAGCGCGGGGATGGGAAGGAGGTTGAACACGGCTAAATTGACGCCGATAAAACCCGAGATCTCCAGAAAGCCGCGCCCGCCCGACGAGGCGATCTGCGAGGTCATGGAGATGGTCGTCACCGGTCCGCCCAGCGCCGAAAGTCCCAGTCTCCCCGTAAACAGCTCACCGATGACGCGGAAGATGGACCCCGCGATCTTGAAGGAGTACATAAACGACCTGCCCAACGTCTCCCAGAAGCCGAAGCGATAGAGAGACCCCGCGACAAGATAGCCGTTCTCCGCGTCGTTCTGAAAGCCGAGCGCCGCCCAGACGCTGTCCAAGTCGCTGCTGTTTTCGACGTTGACGTCGCTGCGCAGGACGATGGTCACGTCCATTTCTTCGCGGCGCAGCGGGGCATCGCCCTCCCATTCCACGACGCGGGAGATGCGCATCTGCACCCGATCGCCCGACCGTCTGCCGTTGAGAATGGTCGCAAGGTCGGTGGTGAGGTACAGATCCTGCCCGTCAACGGCGAGCAGCACGTCATAGTCCTGCAGCTGATATTCCGCCGCGATCTCGGCAGTCGGCTCCGCCTTATAGACGGCGACCATCGTCTGCCCGTAGGCAAAGAAGCAGATGATGATGAGCAGCACCGCCAGAAGATAGTTCATCAGCGCGCCCGAAATGAGCACGATGATGCGCTGCCAGCACGGCTTGTTGGTAAAATAGCCGCTCTTTTCGGCGGTTTTCTCCGCCGCCTGCGGTACGGTTTTCGGGGATACGTCCTGCGTATTTTGCGCCATTTCGGGGAAGGGCTCCTCGGCGGGCGCCTGCTTTGGCAAAGCCTCCTCGTCCTCCAGACCGTCCTCACCCGCAAAAGCACAGTAGCCGCCCAAAGGAATGAGACGCAGCGCAAACACC
>DXBS01000094.1 GCA_019116405.1 Candidatus Gallimonas intestinigallinarum
GGCAAAGCAGACGGAGAGATATAAGATACCGTCTTCGCCCGAGAAGCGCATATCGATCTGATCGCTGAAGATAAGGCCGATCACGCCAGCGGGAATGGTCGCCACGATCAGCATCAGAAGCGTCTTGAAGGGCTTTTTGAAGAGGTCGAGGATGTCTCTCCAAAATACGACGATGACGGCAATGAGCGTACCCAGGTGCATCATGATATTGATGAGGGTCATCGTGCCGTCCCCCATGTCAAACCCGAGCACGCGCTGCAAAAGGGTCAGATGCCCGCTGGAAGAAACGGGCAGGAACTCCGTGAGTCCCTGCACCACTCCTAAAATACTTGATTTCCAGATCGCTTCCCAAAGTCCCATAAAAGGTCCTCTTTTAGTTTGCCGTGTCCAGTCCGCTCAGATCGGCATAGCGATCTTCATAGACAACGGCGCAGTCCTTGAAATCCTCAATGGCGTTGGACTGACGGATGGATGCGTACTCGCTCACGAGATCCGCGCACAGCGCTTCATAGAACAGGTAGGAGAAGGTCCCCTCCGTCGCTCTGTCGTCCCAGTTGAAGGTGTAGGGAGCAATGACGTTGCCCTCCTCGTCCGCGACAAAGGAGAAGGTGCAGTAGATGACGTGCCAGCCGTAGTCCGAGGGAACGACGACGTAGCTGCCCGCGCCCTGGCGGCAGACATACTGTGCCGCGTACTCGAATTCGGGGACATAGTCGGTCGCGCCCGTGGAGATGACGTAGCCGAAGTAATCATTCAGCCCCTCCGTATCGGTATTATACGCGAAGGAAAGTTCGTTCATGACGGAGTATGCGACGTTCTCCGCGCTTCCGGCAAGGAAGAACTGGTTGGCGTCAAAGCCGTTCGTGAAGTTCACTTGGCCCGCATAGTAGACAAATTTGCTGTAGTCGACCGCGCCGCTCTCGGTGTAGTAATCGGACACCGAACGGTTGTAGTAGGTCGTGTTATCGGCGACCGCGTTGATCGTATCGTCCGCAGCGATGCCGTTCACATAGACGCCCTCAGAAACGGTATACCCGTCGTCCTCGACGCTGACCTCGTTAGCTGCCTGCGTGAGATATCCCTCCATCTCGGCAATGAACTTATCGATCGTGATGCGGTTGGGTCTTACGGTGTACGATTCGTCATCGTTCTGACGGACCGTGCCGTTATAGGTGTAGTAGCCGAGGTAGTTGGGAACGCGCTCGTACTGCTCGTTGCCGCCGAGGCTGTCCTCAAAGAAGAGATAGCTTCTCGCCGCATTGCCGCCCGTGTAGGCGTTCTCCGTTTCCGCGCCGTCGAAGGCGTAGTCCTCGTCAAACCAGGTGCCGCGCTGATCGGTGCCGCGCACGTTTTTCAGGAGCGCCGCGCGCTGCAGGAAGTTGTTGCCCTTGGTGTCGCCCAGATCTGCGGGCGCATTCTCCAGCTCCAGGCTCTGCGAGGTGGAGAAGGGAATGAGAATGTTGATGACGTAGCCGTAGTTTGCCTCGGGTGCGGTGAGCACAAAGGAGGTATCGGACACGCCCTCCAGCGCCGTTTCAAAGCTGTCCGTATCGTTTGCGAACGTCGTCTCCTGACGCGAATAGGTGGTGTCGTAGATCTCCTGCGCGTACTGCTCATTGACCGTCGCGCGGATGGTGTCTTCAAACTTATCGGTGAGCTTGTTGATGATCGCCGTCTCATAGGCGCTCGCAAGCTCCGTCTTGAAATAGGTCAGGCTCTCGACATTGCTTAAATCCTCGCCCGACTCGATGAGCGAGTTGGCGCGAAGGCTCGCAAGGAAGGAACTGTAAGCCTTGCGGCGGGTCGTAGGCGTGGAGCCCTCCGGCGCCTCATAGCCGGGGCAGTCCGCAAGCGCGTTGGAACCGGTGTAGATGCGGTATGCCTCATTGTAGTAGTCCTCCGTCTCCGTATCGATGCCCGTGGGCGTCGTGCGGGCGGTGGAGGCGCTATCGTCATGCGAATGATCGTGATCCAGGTAGGTCTCTTCCTGGGAATCCAGCGTGTTGTTGACGAGCTGGCGGGTGGAGTACAGCGCCTGCGCCTCCTCCTCTTCGTCAAGGAAGTAGGCAAGGGCTGCAAGGCGGCGGTCGATGCCCGTCTGTCCTTCCACTGCAGCCTCATAGCCTGCAACGGTAATATCGGACTCGCTCTCGTCATCGAGGAGATAGAGCATCGCGTACTGAATATAGATCTGACGGTTGACGAGCGTCTCGCTGATCATATTGAACGTATCGTAATACGTCCAGCCGTACGATTCCATCATGGAATAACCGGTCGAGATGAAATAGGCGACCATGTCGCGCTTGGTGATCTCCGTCGTGCCGATCACGTCGCCGTATTCCGCATAGGAACTGCTTTCAAAATTCGCGCTGTCCGTAATGTTGACTTCCGCGATGACCTGCGCATAGTCCTTGCTGACATCGGTGGTAATGTCGCAGCCCGCGAGGAGCGTGCTGCTCAGTGCCGCGGCAAGCGCAACTGCCGCTACTTTCGTCGTCTTCTTCATTGTATACTCCGAAACTGGTTGTGCCGATGCGGGACGATAACCCCCGCATTCTTGCAATTCTTGTCTATTATAGCGTATTTCAATGATTTTCGCAATGATTTCGCAATGAAAATCATGCAAAAGTTCGTGCAAACTTTAAAAAATTTGTCATGAGGATCATCGTCTTTGCGCTGCTCGCCTGCGGGCGGAAGGTGACGACGGGCGCACTGGTCATATCCAGCCCCACGGCTGCCGCGTACTTCTCCATGGCGGCGTTCAGTCCCTCGCCCGCGAGCGCGTTAAGCGAGGCAAACTCCAGCGCGCCCCCCTTCCTGCCCACGGAGATCTTTTTCACGTCCATTCCCGCGGCGTAGCTCTTCATCAGCGCGATGACTACGAGATTTAAGGACTCCTCGGGAAGCGGGCCGTACGTCTCCTCCATCGAGCGGCAGACGCGCTTGTAGTCCGCGAGCGAGCGGATGTCCGCGATCTGCTTGTAGCAGTCCATCCGCCCCGCGCTCGATTCGACGTAGCGCTCGGGGATGTAAGCCGTCGCCTTGATGTCCAGATCGATGGTCTCCTGCCGCTCGCCCGTGAGTTCCTCTTTTAAGATCTTGGCGTACAGCTCGTAGCCCACCTTGTCCATATGCCCGTGCTGCTCGGCGCCCAGAACGTTGCCTGCGCCGCGGATCTCCAGATCGCGCATGGCAATCTTGAAGCCGGAGCCCAGTTCGGTGAACTGCATGATCGCCTTTAACCGCTCGGCGGCGGTCTGCGTCATGATGCGCTCGGGCTTGTAGGTGAGATAGGCGTGCGCGAGGCGCGCTCCCCGCCCCACTCTCCCGCGCAGCTGGTAGAGCTGCGAGATGCCCAGGCGGTCTGCGTCGATGACGATGAGCGTGTTCGCGTTGGGCAGGTCGATGCCGTTTTCGATGATCGTCGTCGTGACGAGCACGTCATATTCGCCGCGGTAGAATCCGAAAACGTTCTTTTCGAGCGTCGCCTTGTCCATTCTACCGTGCGCCACGCAGACGCGCGCTTCCGGCACGAACTCCGAGAGCCGCCTTGCATAGGTGTAGATGCTCTCGACGCGGTTATACAGCAGAAAGATCTGCCCGCCGCGCGCGATCTCTCTCAGGCACGCGTCGCGGACGAGCGTCTCCGTCTCTTCGGCGACGTACGTCTGCACGGGCACGCGG
>DXBS01000095.1 GCA_019116405.1 Candidatus Gallimonas intestinigallinarum
GACGGTTCGAGCCCGTTTTGGGTCGCCACATTTTTTTGAGCCCCATTCCCAAGGAGTGAGGCTCGCGCCTTGAAATAAGGCGATTTTGCCTTGGTAGCTCAGATGGTAGAGCAACGGACTGAAAATCCGTCTGTCGGTGGTTCGATTCCGCCCCAAGGCACCACCTTGCCGGTGTAGCTCAATTGGCAGAGCAGCTGATTTGTAATCAGCCGGTTGCTGGTTCAATTCCGGTCACCGGCTCCACCGACAATTCTTACAATTTTTATATATGGGAAGATTCCAGAGCGGCCAAATGGATCAGACTGTAAATCTGACGTCTTCGACTTCGGTGGTTCAAATCCACCTCTTCCCACCACAGTAGAATAATACGAACACCGAAAGGGCGTTCGTATTATTCTTTTCTATTGATTATTTCGGATTGATCCTGCCAAGAAGTAAATAGCCCTGCCGATCATGGCACAGGTTGACAGATAGCTGTCAGCCTGTTTTTATTTGCCTCCGGATTTGCTTTTTCGGTCGGCTATGGTAGCATAGTTCCTCGCGGACGTCAACGGTCACAAAATCGTTGCTGAAAACACCTATAAAAGACTTTTAGAGCCGAGAAAGGCTTTTGCATACGCGCTATGTGCCGCGCTCTTCGAGCATGCTCTTGACCTTCATCAGGCGCGTCAGGCTTGCGCGCTCATTCTCTTCAAGCTTCTGGGAAATATAGCGGATGGTCTCCTCCAGATCGGGGATCATGACGTACTCCAGGGCATTGACGCGGCGCTTGCTTCGTTCGATCTCCTCCGCAAGCATCGCCGTCGCCTTCTCTTTCTCTGCAAGAAGCAGCAGGCGCGAAACCAGCTTTCCTGCCGCCGCGACGGCGTAGTCCGCCTCGCTCGTGACTTCCGCAAAGGAATAGGGCAATTCTTCGCCTTGCGTCTCCTCGAGGTGCAGCTTCGGGATCTCCAGATTGAGCACGTTCGCCGTCGTGCACTCCAGTGTCAGGGAGACGACGGGCATAGAGAAGACGAGCTCGATCTCCTTTTTGGACATGCTCCCGCGGGCGAGCGAAAACTGCCGCAGCACCTGCACGACTTCTGCTTCCACTTCGCCTTGCAGCCGTTCGGTCTCCCGCAGCAGGACGGAAAACCGTCGCACCATCTCGTCCGTCTTGTCCTTGAGTAATTTGTGTCCCCTCTGCGCCGTCTTGAGCCTTGCCTTCAGCCGCTTCAGCTCCATGCGCGTGGGGTTTACGTTGATCCGCGCCAATGTCGTCCCTCTTACTTTTCGTAGTACTTGTCGAGATATTCTTCCTTGATGCGCTTGAGCTCCGCCCTGGGCAGGATATGCAGCAGTTCCCAGCCCAGATCGAGCGTCTCTTCAATGCTCCTGTTGACGGTAAATCCCTGCGAGACATACCGCTTTTCAAACTCCTCTGCAAATGCCGCGTACAGCTTATCCATCTCCGAAAGCGCCGCCTCGCCGAGGATGGCGGAGAGCTCCTTTGCCTCCTTACCGCGCGCGTACGCCGAAAAGAGCTGATTCATCGTGTCCGCGTGATCTTCGCGCGTCTTGCCCGCGCCGATGCCCTTGTCCTTCAGACGGGAGAGCGAGGGCAGCACGTCGACGGGCGGCGTGACCCCCTTTTTGTACAACTCGCGCGAGAGGATGATCTGCCCCTCGGTGATATATCCGGTAAGATCTGGTATGGGGTGCGTCTTATCGTCCTCCGGCATGGTGAGAATGGGGATCTGCGTGATCGAGCCCTTCTTGCCGCGGACCCTGCCAGCGCGCTCGTACATAGCGGCGAGGTCGGTATACAGATACCCGGGGTAGCCGCGCCGACCGGGCACCTCCTTGCGCGCAGCGGAGACTTCGCGCAGCGCTTCGCAGTAGTTGGTGATGTCCGTAATGATGACGAGGACGTGCATGCCCAGGTCATAGGCAAGATATTCCGCCGCCGTGAGCGCCATTTTGGGCGTTGCAATGCGCTCGATGGCGGGGTCGTTGGCGAGGTTGGTAAACAGCACGGTACGCGTGATGGCGCCCGTCTCCTGGAAGTCGCGGATGAAGTAGTCCGCCTCCTCATAGGTGATGCCGACCGCCGCAAAGACGACGGCAAACTTCTCGTCACTCCCCAGAACGCGCGCCTGCCGCGCGATCTGCGCCGCAAGTTCGGCGTGCGGAAGCCCGCTCATGCTGAACACGGGCAGTTTTTGTCCGCGCACGAGGGTATTCAGCCCGTCGATCGCGGAGATGCCCGTCTGGATGAACTCGTTGGGATAGTCGCGCGCGGCGGGGTTGATCGGCTCGCCGTTGACGTCCATGCGCTTTTCAGCGAGGATGGGCGCGCCGCCGTCACGGGGGTTGCCCATGCCGTCGAATACTCTGCCGAGCATGTCCTCGGAGACGGCGAGCTCCATGCTGCGCCCCAGGAACCTTGCGCGGCTCGTGGCGATCTGCAGCCCGTGCGAGTTCTCAAACAACTGGACGAGCGCTCTGTCGCCGTCCACTTCCAGCACTCTGCCGCGCCGCGTTCCGCCGCCCGACTGCACAATCTCCACCAGTTCGTTATACTTGACGCCCTCAACGCCCTCGACGAGCATCAGGGGGCCGACGACCTCTTTGATGGTCTTATACTCTTTCAACACGCGCGTCCCCTCCCGCAAGCTCGCGTATCTCCCGCTTGAGCTGCTCCATGATGCCGTCGAAGGCGGCAAGATCACTTTCTGCAATGTACTTCGCCCTGCCGATCTTCTCGCGCACGGGAAGATTGACGAGTTTTTCGTATGCCGCACCCGCCGCAAGCGCCTCTGCGCCGAGGCGGTGATACTCGCGGATGAGGCAGAGCATCCTGACCTGCTTTGCGATGGAGGTATAGGTGTCCGTCTCGTGGAAGGCGTTCTGATGCAGGAAGTCCTCGCGGATGGACTTTGCCGTCTCCAGCGTCAGCCTGTCCTGATAGGACAGGGAATCCGCACCCACGAGGCGCACGATCTCATCCAGCTCCGCCTCCTCCTGCAGGATGCGGATGGCAAAGGCACGCAGTTCGTTGAAATCGGGGGATGCGTTGCGCGTGTACCACGCCGCGAGCCTGTCCGCGTACAGCGAATAGCTCACGAGCCAGTCGATCGCGGGGAAGTGGCGGCGATAGGCGAGCGAGGAGGAGAGTCCCCAGAACACCTTGACGATGCGCAGTGTCGCCTGTGCGACGGGCTCGGAGAGATCGCCGCCCGCGGGCGAGACCGCGCCGATCGCCGTGATCGAGCCGACGCGCTCGTCGCTGCCCAATGTTCTGACGATGCCCGCGCGCTCATAGAACTCCGCAAGACGGCTGGACAGGTACGCGGGGTACCCCTCCTCGCCCGGCATCTCCTCGAGACGGCCGCTCATCTCGCGCAGCGCCTCCGCCCAACGGGAGGTGGAGTCCGCCATGATAGCGACGTTGAGCCCCATGTCGCGGAAGTACTCCGCGATCGTGATGCCCGTATAGATGGACGCCTCGCGCGCCGCGACGGGCATATCCGACGTGTTTGCGATGAGCACCGTGCGCTTCATGAGCGCCTCGCCCGTCTTGGGATCCTTGAGGGCGGGGAACTCGTTGAGCACGTCCGTCATCTCGTTGCCGCGCTCGCCGCAGCCGATATAGACGATGATGTCCGCGTCCGTCCATTTGGCGAGCTGGTGCTGAACGACCGTCTTGCCGCTGCCGAACGGACCGGGGACCGCCGCCACGCCGCCGCGCGCAATGGGAAAGAGCGTATCGATGACGCGCTGCCCCGTGATCATGGGCATCGTGGGCGACATCTTCTCCCTGTACGGCCTTCCGCGGCGCACAGGCCAGCGGGTGAGCATGCTCACCTCCCTCTCGCCCGTTCTGGTCGCGATTTTTGCAACCGTCTGCGTAATATTGAACATGCCGCGTTCGATGGCGGTGACCGTCCCGTCCGCACCCTGCGGCACCAGAATTTTATGCGAGACGATGGGCGTCTCCTGCACGTACCCCAAAAAGTCGCCCGCGCTCACCTTGTCGCCCGCCTTGACGAGCGGGATAAACTCCCACTCCTTCTCATGATCGAGGTTGGTGACGGAAATGCCGCGCGTGATCCTGTCGCCGTACAGCTCTGCGATGCGCGTGAGCGGGCGCTGGATGCCGTCAAAGATGCCGCCGATGAGCCCCGGCGCAAGTTCGACGGAGAGCGGCATGCCCGTACTCTCCACAACCTCGCCGGTGCCAAGGCCGCTCGTCTCCTCGTAGACCTGGATGGACGCCCTGTCGCCGCGCAGCTCGATGACCTCGCCGATGAGCCCCTTGTCGCTGACGCGCACAACGTCGTACATTCTGCATTCCGCCATATTCTCCGCCACGATGAGCGGTCCGGATACCTTTACGATTTTACCTTGCATTGTTCTCTCCGTCCGAATTTCTCCCTCCGCGGGTGATGTCCATGCCGAGCGCGCGCTCGGAGTAACTGCGCAGAAGCCGCGCGCCGTAGCCGTTCCCGCCCTGCACGGAGGGGATGGGCACGATGATCGGATACGCCCTGCTCGTATAGGCGGCGATGACCTCTTCCATCTGTGCCGCAAGGACGTCGGTCACAAAGATGACCTGATAGCGCTCCGCAAGCTCCCGCAAGAGCCGCGCCGCTGCCGCCGCGTCCTCCGCCGCATACGCATCCATGCCGACGGAACGAAAGACGAGCGCGCCTTCCCCGTCGCCGATGATCGCCATTTTTCCCTTCATAGACTCACCCTCGCGCGAATGGCCGCCCTCTCCACGCCGCTTGCAAGGCAGGACAGAATAATGCGCACATTGCCCAGTTCCGCCTGTTTTTCGCAGCAGTATCTGAGGAAGGGACGGTACCCTTCGTCGTTGTATTTTTCCCGGTACAACACGCTGAGCGCGCAGCCCTGTGCCGCCTGCTCGAGCGCAAGCAGGGGGCGACCATGTTCGCTGTCCTCCAGCGCGCCGTAGACGAGGTCGCGCCGCACGGAGCGGACAAACCTCGCGCGCGCCGTCTCCGCGCTCTCCTCCGCGAGGACGCGCACGTCCTCCTCCGAGAGCGTTCCGCCCGCGACAATCATTTCCGATGCGAGGCGGGCATTGTGCGAGCGCAGCGCGATACCGATATTGGCAGCATCCGCCCGCAGGGAGACAATCTCGCGAAGAAGCGCGTCCCTGCGCGCAAGCGACGCAAGTTCTGCAAACTGCGCGCGGCTGAACAGCGTACTGATATTCCTGCCCGTCGCCTCGCCGCCGACAAAGAGCGCGTCCGCCCTTTCAAGCGCTTCGCGAAGCGGCGCGGGAAAGACAGCGTAGTCGTCCGCCATGATCTTTTCTTCGAGCATGGCAACGGAGTAGACGCCCTCCGCCCCGACCATGGCGCGGAAGTCCGTTTTGAGGTGCTTTGCCCGCATGACGGCTTCGGCATTGTGATAGTCACGGCGCGCGAGCAAAAAGTGCGTGAGCTTTTCCGCGGGGGAGGTCTCTTTGACGAACGCGGCAAACGCGCGCTCCTCCGCCTCGATGAGCGCATCCGCCTCCGGCGCGGGAGCGCCCTCGCCGAAGCCCACTTCCTGCAAGATCTTGAGCGCGTCCTCAACCGCCGGCGCGTCGATCATTCTGCCCAGCCGCTCCGCACCTAAGAGCCCCTTGGAGAGTGCCGCAGCTCTGGCATTGGCAAAAATACTGTTCGGCATGTTATTTCTCTGCGGGCATCATGTGTGCGATGTCCCGCTCCAGTTCAAACCTCTGCGCCTCGATGAGCGCGCGGAAGGAGAGGTCGGCTTCATACGTTGCGCCATACAGGCGCATCCCGCCCTCGAAGTCCCCGTCCTTCCCCAGAAAGCGCAGCCTGCGCGCGGAGAACACCTTGAGCGATTGGAGCGATGCCTCCGTGACGGGCGCGGCCGCGGACAGCCGTACGCCGTCCCCCTCCCCCGCGTACTGCGTGAGC
>DXBS01000096.1 GCA_019116405.1 Candidatus Gallimonas intestinigallinarum
GATGCGGATGGCGCCCTCGCGCAGCGTCTTGGTGCGGTCGGGGCAGATGAGGTCGGCGTCCACCGACTGCTTGAACCCAAGCCCCGTACACTCGGGGCAGGCGCCCCAGGGGGTATTGAAGGAGAAGAGGCGGGGTTCGATCTCCTCGATGGAGATATTGCAGTGCGGGCAGGCGTAGCGGGAGGAGTAGAGCGTCTCCTCGCCGCCACAGTCGATCGTGACCAGCCCGTCCGCGAGGCGCAGCGCGGTCTCTAAGCTCTCCGTGAGCCGTTTTAAGATGCCCTCTTTGACGACAAGGCGGTCGATGACCACGCTGATATTGTGCTTGATATTCTTATCCAGCCTGATTTCTTCCTGCAGGTCGTAGACGATGCCGTCGATCTTGACGCGCACATAGCCGCTCTTCTTCCAAGAGGCGAGCTCCTTGACGTACTCGCCCTTTCTGCCGCGCACGACGGGCGCATTGACGAGGATCTTGCTGCCCGCCGGCATCTCCATGACGCGATCGGCGATCTCGTCCACCGTCTGGCGCTTGATCTCCCGACCGCACTTGGGGCAGTGCGGCGTGCCGACGCGCGCTAACAAGAGGCGCAGATAGTCGTAGATCTCCGTGACCGTGCCCACCGTCGAGCGGGGGTTGTTGGACGTCGTCTTCTGGTCGATGGAGATGGCGGGCGAGAGCCCGTCGATGCTCTCCACGTTGGGCTTTTCCATCATGCCGAGGAACTGGCGCGCGTAGGACGAGAGGCTCTCCATGTAGCGGCGCTGCCCCTCCGCGAAGATGGTATCGAAGGCGAGCGTGGACTTGCCCGAGCCCGAGAGTCCCGTAAACACGGTGAGCGTGTTGCGGGGGATATGGACGTCAATATTCTTGAGGTTGTTTTCCTTGGCGCCCTTGACAAAAATTTCTTCTTTCATAGACAGACCTTTTTCAAGCAAAGCTTTGCGCTCCGCGACCCGCGAAGCGCGCTGATATATAAATTCCCTTTCGCAAAAATCTTTTCTGCGAAAATATTTTTGCGAGGCATTATTGTTTTTCCATTTTATAATTTCAGGAGAGGCTGACCCTTCCGTCTCGCTAACGCTCGCCACCTCCCCTAACAAAGTCAGGGGAGGCAAGTCTGCCTTTTGCTATAATCACGCCGCAAGCAAAACCACGCTTTTGCGCAGCGCGCCCCTATTCGCCAACCCTTTGGCTTAAGCGGAAAGGTGAGCCGATGGGAGCTAAATGTTGCCAATCCCATCGGCGAGGAAAACCGAACGCAGAGCCGCATCGCGGCGAACGTTGGGTTTTCCTTAAACTCACGGACTTTCTTTTCGTCAGTTCGAAAAGAAAGTCGTGAACCCTTCTCATGTTTTTGCCATTCTCTCCACAAGGAAGGCGATATGCCGGACGACCGCGTCGATCTGCTTCCACGTCGCGCCGCCGTAGCGCACCTCGCCCGCGCGCGCAATGTTGTGCCGCCCGACGGCAAGCACGGCGTAGACGCCCCTCTCCTGCGCAGCGAGGCAGTGTTCCAGGCTGTCGTCCACCAGGACCTGAATGCCATGTTCGGCGCAGTAGCCCGCCTTGTCCTCGCAGGCGGCGACGAGGCGATCGTAGGGGATATGCCGCTTCTCCAGCCAGTCGCGGGAGAGTTTTTCGGGATTGCCGAAGAAGGAAGCAAGGCGCGACGTGAGCACGGTGACTTCGTATCCCGCCTCGCGCCAACCTTCGAGAACCGCCGCCGCGTTCTTGCGCGCAGGCGCATCCGTGAACGCCGTGATGCCGCCGCCCTCTCTGACAAAGAGAAGCACGTCATCGAGCGTCCAGTCGTAGACGTCCACGAGCTTGTTCGCATAGGGATCGACGAGCTTGAAGGGCAGATTGTTGCGGCGGATATACTCGCTCGCATAGCGGACCCTGTCCACCGCATTCAAGGTATCATCGATATCAACGGCGATTTTCATAAAAAACCTCCAAAAATGTTCACGAATTTTCTCACGCAAAGGCGTGACAAAATTCCGTGATCTAAGGAAGAGGCTGCCGGCACGGAGCAAGCTCCTGACGGCACCTCTTCTCACGCGGGTGGATCCCCGCGTTCGGTCAAGAAATTGCCTTGCACATGGCAATTTCTTAAGTTCGGGCATGCGCCGAAGCCGCACCGCGGCTATCGGCATAGCGCACGCCCTCACCCTCTGCGGGCGAACCTTAGGGGCTTACCATTATAGTTCGCCCGCATTCACCATCTCCACCCATGCCGCTAAAGCAGCCTATAGGGGCATACTGCGGAGGGAAACCCTCCTTGTATCTGAGATTATATTCCCCTCATCACCGCCTGCGGCGGAGCTGTCTCGCACAAGTAGACCTTGTGCTTCGGTCAGCGATTTTGCACCGCAAATGCAAAATCGCTAAGCTCATGTGTGCGCAGAAGCCGCACCGCGGCTATCTGCATAACGCACACATTCGCCCCGAAGGAGAAGCCTCACTCAAGGGCAGCGCCCTTGCTATCAATTACGGGAAAAGGCTTCACTTGTTATGCCTTTTCCGCCTCAATTTGCGCGTCCAGCGCTTTCGCGGAAAGGTGAGCCGATGGGGCTAAACTGTTGCCAATCCCATCGGCGAGGAAAACCAAACACAAAGCCAAAGGCGACTGTTGGGTTTTCCTCAACCTCACGAGATTTCTTTTCGTCAGTTCGAAAATAAATCTGTGAACCTTTCATCTCATTCTTTTTCGAAGTTCATTGATCATCTCTCGGATCTCGATGGCGCGCTCGAAGTCGAGCTGCGAGGAGGCGATCTTCATCATTGCCTTTAACTTTTCGATCTCCTCGGTGATGTCCTTCTTCTTGACGTCCGCCGCCCGCTTCGCCTTGGTCGTCACCGAGAGCGTCTCCGCGACCGACTTGACGATGGTCTTAGGGATAATGCCGTGCGCCTCGTTGTACTGCTGCTGGATGGCGCGGCGGCGGTTGGTCTCGCCGATGGCGCGCTCCATGCTGCCCGTCATCTCGTCTGCGTACATGATGACCCGCCCTTCGGCATTGCGCGCGGCTCTGCCGATGGTCTGCACGAGCGAGGTCTCGCTGCGCAGAAAGCCCTCCTTGTCCGCGTCCAGAATGGCGACGAGGCGCACTTCGGGAAGATCCAGCCCCTCGCGGAGCAGGTTGATGCCGCACAATACGTCGAACTCCCCGGCGCGCAGCCCGTTGACGATGTCGATGCGCTCCAGGGCATCGATATCCGAGTGCATGTAGCGCACCTTGACGCCGTTCTCCTTCAGGTAGTCGGTCAGATTTTCCGCCATACGTTTGGTCAAAGTCGTGACCAAAACTCTGCCGCCCTGCCCCACGACCGTGTTGACCTCGCTTAAAAGATCGTCGATCTGCCCCTTGGTCGGCTTAACCGTGACGGGGGGATCCAATAGCCCCGTGGGGCGGATGAGCTGCTCCACGACCTGCCCCGCCTGCTCCAGTTCGTAGGGCGCGGGCGTCGCGGAGACGCAGATCATCTGCGGTACGCGCGCGTCGAACTCCTCAAACGTCAGAGGGCGGTTGTCGTACGCGGACTTCATGCGGAAGCCGTACTCCACGAGGTTTTTCTTGCGCGCGAGGTCGCCGTTGTACATGGCGCGGATCTGCGGAATGGTCATGTGGCTCTCGTCGATAAAGACGA
>DXBS01000097.1 GCA_019116405.1 Candidatus Gallimonas intestinigallinarum
ACTGTCTATGGTGGCGGACTTTTAGGCGGATTTATGCAAGGTTTTACGGGATCGAGCGGCAAACAGCAGGTGACGGTTCAGACGCGGACGAATGTCGTGCACTTTTTGTCCATGCGCTTCTCGCGCGATCAGTCTTCCAAAAACTATCACGAGATCGCGCGCTTAGAACAGGAATTTTATGAGACGCCTGAGGGGCTTATGAAATACGTTTACGAGCCGGAACCGCCCAAGCGTCGTACGATCGTCTCTGTGATCCTGATCGTCGTTTTTGCGATCGCGCTTGTCGCAACAATTGCCGAGAGCATGCCGGAAAATATGATCCTGGCGTCGTCGCTCCTGCTCGCGGCAGCTATATTGTTTCTCATTTTGTCATGGGTATTTTACGTCGTGATCAAGAGAAAGCAGGGAGAGAAGAATCGCGCGATCCGTGCCCATAACGAGACGATCGGCGATGCAAAAGAGAGGCGTTGTGAGGAGATATTGCGGCGTCATGAAGTTCTGATCAAAGAGGATAATGTGCAGTAAGCATTTATGCAGCGCGGCGCCGCCCGTACGGGCGGTGCCGCGCTGCATGTCACTGCGTTGCAAAAATCGATTGCGTATGCCGGGTGTATCGGCATATGAAAACGTGCGAGCAAACATGCGTATCCTTTACAGTCTTGTTTTCCCTGAGTCGGAAGCTACGATTTCTTATCGGTTTTCATCGTATCAATTACACGGTGCACGAAAAAAGAGCGGCCTGTGACCGCTCTTTTTGTAGTGTTTTAGGAAGGCTTACTCCTTGCCTGCCATTCTCTTGTAGCCTGCAAGGCGCTCCTTGGGGGACTCTTCCGTCTTCTTGAAGAGCTCTTCGGCAACGGCGGGCTGCGTCTTCTTGAGGGAAGCGTAGCGCGTCTCGCCGAGGATGAATGCCTGGTAGTCGCCCGTGGGATCCTTGGAATCCAGCGTGAAGGGGTTCTCGCCCTTTGCTGCAAGCTCGGGGTTGTAGCGGTAGAGCTGCCAGTAGCCGCAATCGACCGCTGCCTTCTCCTCCGACTGGGACTTACTCATATTGATGCCGTGGTTGATGCAGGGCGCGTAGCAGATGATGAGGGAAGGTCCGTGGTAAGCTTCTGCTTCCTTCAGCGCCTTGACGAGCTGCGCCTTGTCCGAACCCATCGCGCACTGCGCAACGTACACATAGCCGTAGCTTGCCGCGATCATGCCCAGATCCTTCTTCTTGACGCGCTTACCGCTGGATGCGAACTTCGCGACCGCACCGATAGGCGTGGACTTAGAAGCCTGTCCGCCCGTGTTGGAATAGACCTCGGTGTCCAGAACGAGCACGTTGACGTCCTCGCCCGAAGCCAGAACGTGGTCAAGTCCGCCGTAGCCGATATCGTATGCCCAGCCGTCGCCGCCGATGATCCAGAAGGACTTCTTGACGAGGCAATCCTTGTCCGCAAGCACTTCCTTGCAAAGCGCATCGCACTCGCAGCCGCAATCTTTGCACGATTCGCAGCACTTTACGAGCGCGGCGGCAGCCGCCTTGCTTGCTTCGGCATCGTCCATGCCGTTGATCCATGCCTCGCAGGCAGCCTTGCCTTCTTCATAGTCCTTCCAAAGCTCTGCGAGCTTGGTGACCTTATCCTTGAGTGCGGCGCGGCGTGCCTTGTATGCAAGGTTCATGCCGTAGCCGAACTCCGCGTTGTCCTCGAACAGGGAGTTTGCCCAAGCGGGGCCGTGACCCTGCTTGTTGACCGTGTAGGGGCAGGTAGGGGAGGAGCCGCCGTAGATGGAGGAGCAGCCCGTCGCGTTCGCGATGATCATCCTGTCACCGAACAGCTGGGTGACGACCTTGACGTAAGGGGTCTCGCCGCAGCCTGCGCATGCGCCGGAGAACTCAAACAGGGAAGGTGTGAACTGGCTCTTCTTGACATCCGCCATCTTGACCTCGGACAGGTCGACTTCGGGAAGATCGACGGCATAGTTCCAGTTCTCTGCCTCGACGGTCTCAAGCTCTGCAAAGGGCGTCATGACGAGCGCCTTGTTGCCCTTCATGCCGGGGCAGACATCTGCGCAGACGCCGCAGCCCATACAGTCGAGCGGGGAGACCTGCATGCGGAACTCATATCCCTTGACGCCGGTTGCGGGCTTGGTGTCGAATGCAGCGGGCTTTTCCGCATCGGCCGCAACGAGTGCGGGACGGATGCAGGCGTGCGGGCAGACGAAGGAGCACTGGTTGCACTGCACACAGTTTTCCTTGATCCACTTGGGCACCTTGACGGCAACGCCGCGCTTCTCGTACTTCGTGGTGCCCGTGGGCACGGAGCCGTCTGCGTTGAACGCGGAGGAAGGCAGCTTGTCGCCCTCGAGCGCGAGGATGGGTGCGATGACGCTCTTGAAGTAGTCGTTGTCCGCCAGCTTGATCATCTCCGCGCCCTCGGTCGTCGTCTCCCACGAAGCGGGGATGTCGATCTTGACGAGGTGTTCCTTTGCGGAGTCGATCGCGGCATAGTTCATCTGCACGACCGCGTCGCCCTTTCTGGCAAACGACTTGTATGCCATCTTCTTCATCAGGTCAACTGCCTCGGTATAGGGCATGATCTGCTCGTTGATGAGGAAGAATGCCGACTGCAAAATGGTGTTGGTTCTGCCGCCCAGACCCAGCTTGCCGGCAACGGAGATCGCGTCGATGACGTAGAGCTTCGCGTGCTTCTTGGCGAGCATGTTCTTGACCTTTGCGGGCAGGTTGACTTCCAGCTCCTCAACCGTCGTCCAGGGCGCGTTCAGAAGGAAGGAGCCGCCTTCTTTCAGATCGCTGACCATGTCATAGCGGATGACGTAGGAGGGGTTGTGGCAGGCGATGAAGTCCGCCGCATCGATGAGGTATTCGCTCTGGATGGGCGTCTTGCCGAAACGAAGGTGGGAGACGGTGATGCCGCCCGACTTCTTGGAGTCATAGAAGAAGTACGCCTGCGCATACATATCGGTGTGGTCGCCGATGATCTTGATGGAGTTCTTGTTCGCGCCGACCGTACCGTCCGAGCCGAGACCGTAGAACTTGCAGCTTGTCGAACCTGCGGGCGCCGCATCGAACTTCTCGGAGAAGTCGAGCGAGGTGTTCGTGACATCCTCATAGATACCGACGGTGAAGTGGTTCTTGGGCTTGTCCTGCTCCAGATTCTTGTAGACGGAGAGCACCATGGAGGGGTTGAACTCCTTGGAGCCGAGGCCGTATCTTCCGCCGACGACGTCGATGTCCTTCATGCCCTTTTCAAGCAGTGCCGTGCAGACGTCCAGGTACAGAGGCTCGCCCAGAGATCCGGGCTCCTTGGTCCTGTCGAGGACGGCGATCTTCTTGCAGGTCGCGGGAATGGCTGCGACGAATGCGTCGGTGACGAAGGGGCGATACAGGCGGACCTTGATGAGGCCGTACTTCTTGCCCTGTGCGTTGAGCTTGTTGATGGATTCCTCCACCGTCTCAGCGCCCGAACCCATGATGACGATGACTTCCTCTGCGTCGGGCGCGCCGACGTAGTCGAACAGGTGATAGCTTCTGCCCGTGAGCGCGCTCACTTCATCCATCATCTCCTGCACGATCGCGGGCGTCGCATTGTAGTAGCTGTTCGCCGTCTCGCGGTTCTGGAAGTAGGTGTCGCCGTTCTGCGCGGTGCCGCGCTGAAGGGGGTGTTCAGGGTTGAGTGCGCGTGCGCGGAATTCCGCGACGTCCTTGTCAAGCCCCTTCTTGTCGAAGATCGCCTTCATTTCCTCATAGGAGATGACGTCGATCTTAGAGACCTCGTGCGAGGTACGGAAGCCGTCGAAGAAGTTGATGAAGGGGACGCGTGCGCGCAGGGTGGAGAGGTGTGCGACGAGCGCAAGGTCCATGACCTCCTGCACCGAGCTGCCTGCGATCATCGCGAAGCCCGTCTGGCGGCATGCCATGACGTCCTGATGGTCGCCGAAGATGTTGAGCGAGTGCGCAGCGAGCGCGCGTGCCGAGACGTGCATGAACATGGGAAGCAGTTCGCCCGAGATCTTGTACATGTTGGGAATCATCAGAAGAAGTCCCTGTGACGCGGTATAGGTCGTGGTGAGCGCGCCTGCGGAGAGCGAGCCGTGCACAGCGCCCGCAGCGCCGCCTTCGGACTGCATTTCGGCAATGCGGAGCTTCTGTCCCCACATGTTGACTCTGCCTTGGGTTGCCCATTCATCCGCGGACTCCGCCATAGGGGAGGACGGCGTGATGGGGTAGATCGCCGCTACTTCCGAAAAGGCGTATGCGACGTGCGACGCGGCGGTATTGCCGTCAATCGTCATCTTGGTCATCGAAAAACCTCCATAAAAAATAACATTATAATTCACAGATTTCTTTTGAACTGACAAAAGAAATCTCGTGAGTTTCTTTTGGAAAACCCGGCGTTCGCCGCCAAAGCGGCTTCTGCGCCCGGTTTTTCTCGGCGAAGCGATTTTCGCAACAGTGCAGCTCGCTTCGCCTCACTTTTCCGCACAAGCGCTGCCCGCGCAAATTGGGTCACGCTGCGCAAAAGCGTGGTTTTGCTTGCGCCGTGATTTTTACTCACAGATTTCTTTTGAACTGACGAAAAGAAATCTCGTGAGTTTCTTTTGAAAAACCCGGCGTTCGCCGCCAAAGCGGCTTCTGCGTGGGCTGGCACGAACGCGTACTTTCAAGCACGTCAAAATAAGCGCTCTTGCACGCACATGTCCATTATAAACTCTTTTAGCTTACAAGTCAACCCCGCCCGCGAAAAAAAGTGGCGCAAAAATGAAAAAATTTGCCCGCGCATGCATCTGTAGCTTCATGAACGGATGCCGCCGCCTGCTGCCGCGCCCGCGCCGCCCGCATGACAGGGGCGGCGCGGGGCGCAAAAGCGTCGCTTTTTCCGCCCATGTGCGGAAAAGTTGCAAGAATTTCACGACGTTTTCATTGTAAAATGCCGCACGATTTGGTATAATATGTAAGAATTTTGCTGAACAACAGGCGCACAAGGGAGAATATGAAGGCGATCGAATTTGAAAACGTGTCCTTTTGCTATGAAGAGGACGCCGCGTTTGCCATAAGAAATTTGAATTTCTCCGTCGGGGAGGGCGAGTTTGTCGCCGTGCTCGGTCACAACGGGAGCGGGAAAAGTACGCTCGCGCGCCTTTCCAACGGACTTCTGGAGCCGGACGAGGGGACGATCTCCGTCTTTTCCCGCCCGATCACGTCCAAGAACCTGTACGAGGTGCGCAAGGACGTCGGGGTCGTCTTTCAGAATCCCGATAATCAGACGGTCGCGACCATCGTCGAGGACGACGTCGCCTTCGGGGCGGAAAATATCGGGCTCGCGCGCGAGGAGATCGGGCGGCGCATCGACTTTGCGCTGCGTGCCGTCGGCATGGAGGAATACCGCACCGCGACGGTCGCGCGCCTCTCGGGCGGACAGAAACAGCGCGTCGCCATTGCGGGCGTGCTGGCACTCGGTCCGCGCGTCCTCATTCTCGATGAGTCCACCGCCATGCTCGATCCCCGCGGCAGGCGGGAGATCGTGGATGTCGTCACCCGCCTCAACAAGGAGAAGGGGATCACCGTCCTGCTCATCACTCATTTCATGGAGGAGGCGCTGCTCGCAGACCGCGCGATTGTTATGAACCGCGGCGAGATCGTCATGCAGGGCACCCCGCGCGAGATTTTTGCGCGCAAAGAGGATCTGCTCACTTTCAATCTGTCCCTGCCCCGTATCAGCGTCATCTGCGAAAGGTTGCGCGCGGGCGGCATGGATATTCAGGATACGCTGGACGTGGAGACGCTGGCAAAGGAGATCGCAGCATGCGTATCATAGCCGAGCATCTCTCCTATACTTATAATGAAAAGTCGCCCTTCGAGACGGCGGCGCTGCACGACGTCACCCTGTCCATCGAGGAGGGCGAATTCTTCGGCATCATCGGACACACGGGCAGCGGCAAGAGCACGTTCGTCCAGCACCTCAACGGGCTCATCCGCCTGCCGTCCTCGTTAAAGCACGCCAAAAAGCGCAAGGCGAAGAAGGGGCAGCCGCTCCCGCCTGCGCCCGTGCTCAAGGTGGGGGATTTTGACCTCTCCGACAAAAAGACGGACTTCCGCGCGCTTCGCAGGCGGGTGGGCATGGTGTTCCAGTACCCTGAATACCAGCTCTTTGCCGAGACGGTGCGCGACGACGTGGCGTTCGGGCTCAAAAACTTCTCGGAGCAGAAATTGACGGAAGAGGAGGTCGACTGCGCCGTGCGCGCCGCGCTCGAGGTCGTGGGACTAAATTTCGACGAACTCAAAGACCAGTCGCCCTTCGAACTTTCGGGCGGGCAGAAGCGGCGCGTCGCAATCGCGGGCGTCATCGTCAGCCGACCTGAGATTCTCATTCTGGACGAGCCCGCAGCGGGGCTCGATCCCCTCGGCAAGAAGGAGATCTTAGAGCTCCTCCACCGCCTGCACCGCGAATGGTGCAGGACGGTCATCATCGTCTCGCACGATATGGACGAGATCTCCGAGAACTGCACACGGGCGGCGGTCTTTTCGGAGGGGACGGTCAAGTACGTCCTGCCGCCCAGAGAGCTCTT
>DXBS01000098.1 GCA_019116405.1 Candidatus Gallimonas intestinigallinarum
GATTTCGTCAATATTTTCAAAATCTCTTGCCCCAAATCACAAGATATGGTATAATGTCCGTTGAACGACACATTTTTATGAGGTAACTATGGCGGAGAATCACTACGACGCGGGTGACATCACCATTCTCGAAGGGTTGGACGCCGTCCGTCTGCGCCCGGGCATGTATATCGGTTCGACGGGACCCAAGGGACTGCACCACATTCTCTGGGAGATCGTCGACAACGCGATCGACGAGGCGGCGAACGGCTTTGCCGATCAGATCGACGTGCGCATCTACAAGGACGGCAGCGTATCCGTTGAGGACAACGGGCGGGGCATTCCCACGGACATCCACCCCAAGACCAAGGTCTCGGGCGTGCAGGTCGTCTTTACCCAGCTGCACGCGGGCGGAAAATTCGATGAGCACAACTACTCCTTCTCGGGCGGTCTGCACGGCGTGGGCGCGTCGGTCACCAACGCGCTTTCCAAGTGGCTCAAGGTGCGCGTCAACAAGGACGGCAGCACCTGGGAGATGGAGTTCCATTCCTATTACGACAAGGCGAAGAAGAAATACGAATCGGGTATCCCCGTCGCGCCGCTGCAAAAGACGGGCAAGTGCGGCAAGGCGCACGGCACCTTGGTGCACTTCATGCCGGATGACGCCGTGTTCGGCGACAACGAGATTCAACTGACGGCGGTCACCCACCGCCTAAGAGAGCTCGCTTTCCTCAACAAGGGACTCAGGATCACCCTGACTGACGAGCGCGTCACGCAGAACGAGATGGCGTCGGACGAGGAGGCACAGCAGCTCGATCTTCTGGGCGCCACGCGGCCGTACAGCGTCACCTTCCACTACGAAGGGGGCATCTCCGACTTTGTCGCCTCCCTCAACGAGGGCAAGAACAAGCTCTACAGCCCGCCCATCTACTACAGGGGGGAGAAGGACGGCATCCTCGTCGAGTTCGCCGTGCAGCACACGGGGGAGTTCACGGAGAACCTCTTTTCCTTCGTCAACAATATTCCCACGCCCGAGGGCGGCTATCACGAGACGGGCTTCCACGGCGGCATCACGCGCGTGTTCAACGACTACGCGCGCGACACCAAGGTGTTAAAGGACAAGGACGCCAACTTTACGGGCGACGACTTCCGCGAGGGCTTAACGGCGGTGCTGTCCATCAAGATGAAGAACGTCCAGTTCGAGGGGCAGACCAATACCAAACTGGGCAATCCCGAGGCGCGCACGCCCGTGGAGTCCGTCGTCAGCGAGGGGCTGCGCACGCTCATCGCCCAGCCTAAGAATAAGAAGATCTTTGACGAGATCGTCAAAAAGGCGCAGAACGCGGCGCGCGTGCGCATCGCGACCCGCCAGGCAAAGGAGAACGCCCGCGCCAAGAACAGCATCGACTCGTTGCAGCTCGTCGGCAAACTCGCCGCCTGCTCGGGCAGAACGCCCGAAAAGAACGAGCTGTTCATCGTCGAGGGCGATTCTGCGGGCGGCACCGCAAAACAGGCGCGCGTGCGGCAGTTCCAGTCCATTCTGCCCCTGCGCGGCAAGCCGCTCAACGTGGAAAAAAAGCGCCTCGATCAGGTGCTCGCCAACGAGGAGATCAGGACGATCATCTCCGCCCTCGGTGCGGGCGTCGGGAACGACTTCAACCTCGAGAAACTCAACTACCACAAGGTCATCATCCTCTCCGATGCCGATCAGGACGGCTTCCATATCCGCTGCATCCTGCTCACTTTCTTCTTCCGCTACATGCGCCCGCTCGTCAACGCGGGGCACGTCTATATCGGCATGCCGCCCCTTTACAAGGTGTACAAGCAGAACGGCAGCGTCGAGGAGTACGCCTATGACGACAAGGAGCTCGCGGAGAAGATCGAAAAGGTGGGCAGGGGGTATCTCATCCAGCGCTACAAGGGACTGGGGGAGATGAGCGCCGAACAGCTCTGGAAAACGACCATGGATCCCGCGCGCAGGAATCTGACGCAGGTCACGATCGAGGACGCCGTCGCCGCGGAGGACATGATCACGACCCTCATGGGCGACAAGGTGGAGGGGAGAAAGGAATTTTTGAACCGCAACGCCAACTTCAACAAACAGGACGCATTCATGGACCGCGTGAAGATCAGAAAGGAGGACGGCAATGAAGAATGATCGCAAAAAGCAGCCCGAACCGCAGGGTACGCTGTTCGTCACGCCGCTCGAAGAGGTCCTGCCCGCCTCCATGCTTCCCTATGCGGAGTTCGTCATTCTGGACAGAGCGCTGCCCCGCGTCGAGGACGGCTTGAAGCCCGTCCAGCGGCGCATCCTCTATACCATGTACGAGATGGGGCTGACCCCCGATAAGCCGCACAAGAAGTCGGCGCGCATCGTCGGCGACTGCATGGGTAAGTATCACCCGCACGGCGACTCCTCCGTCTATGACGCGATGGTGCGCATGGCGCAGGACTTCAACATGGGGCGCACGCTTGTCAACGGGCACGGTAATTTCGGCTCGGTGGACGGCGACCCCGCCGCCGCGATGCGCTATACCGAGGCGCGGCTGGAACCGCTCGCTCTGGAGCTTTTGCGCGACCTCGATAAGAACACCGTTCCCTTCTCGCTCAACTTTGACGATTCCTTAAAGGAGCCGGACATGCTCCCCGGGCGCTTTCCCAACCTGCTCGTCAACGGGGCTTCGGGCATTGCCGTCGGGCTTGCGACCAACATCCCGCCGCACAACCTCGCCGAGACCATCGACGGCGTCGTCGCGTATATCGACAATCCCAAGATCACCTTGGAGGAGATGCGCAGGTATATCCCCGCGCCCGACTTCCCGACAGGCGGCTATATCATCGCCAACGAACTGGAACAGGCGTACCGCACGGGCAAGGGGCGCATCACGCTGCGCGCGCGCATCCACGTCGAGCAGAACGACAACGGCAAAAAGACCATCGTCATCACCGAGCTTCCCTACCAGGTCAACAAATCGGCGCTGCTTCGAAAGATCGCGGACCTGCGCGAGGAGAAGAAGGAGGAGCTTGCCGCGATCACGCGCGTGCAGGACGAGTCCGACCGCGAGGGCATCCGCGCGATCGTCGAAGTGCGCGCCGACGGGGACGTCGACAAGGTCTTGAAACTGCTCTACAAATACACCGATCTCGAGACGACGTTCGGCATCAATATGGTCGCCATCGCGGGCGGCAAGCCCATGCTGATGGGACTGATGGATATCATCCGCTACTACGTCGGCTATCAGCGCGAAGTCGTGCTCGCCCGCACCAAGTTTGACCTGGCGGCGGCAAAGGAGCGCTGTCACATCCTCGAAGGGCTCATCATCGCCGTGCGCAATATCGACGAGGTCGTCAAAATCATCAAAAATGCGGACTCCACCTCGGACGCGCGCGACAAACTCAGGAAGCGCTTTTCGCTCTCGGAAAAGCAGGCACAGGCCATCCTTGATCTGCGCCTCGCGCGCCTGACCAAGCTGGAAGTGTTCAAGCTGGAGGAGGAATTGAAGCGGCTCAATGAGCTCATCGAATACCTCACCGCGATCGTGAACAGCCAGCGCAGACAGCTCGAGGTCGTCAAAGAGGAGATCCTGCAGATCAAAAAGGCGTACAAGACGCCCCGCCGCTCCGAACTCGTTGACTCCGTCGAACAGGCGGGCGCCGAGCGGGAGGACGTGCGCGCGCCAGGCGTCAAGAGCGTTCTGTGTATCACGGCAGACGGCAGGCTCAAGTGCGTCAGCGAGCGCGGCTATGCGATGACCGCGGGCAAGACGCTCACGGCAGACACGGCAAACGGGCTCATCGTCAGCGGCATGACGCGCATGCTCTCGGGCGAGGACGCGATCATCGTCTCAGATCTTGGCAACTGCTACCGCATCCGCGGCGAACAGGTCTCGTGCAAGCTCACGGACAAGGGCTACTCGCTCTACGATCTGTTTGACGACGCCGCAGAGGACGAGCGCCCCGTCGCCATCCTGCCCTCCAAGGCGGGGGAAGGGTATCTGCTCGTCATGACCAAGCAGAGCATGATCAAAAAGACGCTCTGGTCGGAGTACGACGTCAACAAGACGATTTTCCAGGCGATCCGCCTCAACGAGGGCGACCGCGTCATCTCCGTCCAGCCCGCCGACCCCGATGAGGAGGGGACGACCATCTTCATGGTCACGCGCGGCGGCATGTGCATCAACGCCAAGAACGAGATTCCCGTCCAGAAGCGCATCGCGGGCGGCGTGCGCGGCATCAACCTCAGGGATGGGGACGAGGTCATCTTCGCCTCGCAGATCCACGAGGAAGGGGAGATTGTCACCGTCACGGCAGACGGCAGGTTCAAGCGCGTCATCGCGGCGCAGATCGATCCGCTCCCGCGCTATCGGAAGGGCGTGCAGATCACCTCTTTGAAGGGGACGGAGCTCATCTTTGCCGACTACGTCACCGAGCCTTATACGCTCGCCGTGCGCACGGACGAGGATGAGGTGCTCGAGATCGACACCGAGGACATTCCGATCGACACCACCTCG
Source organism: Candidatus Gallimonas intestinigallinarum (assembly GCA_019116405.1). The sequence continues at coordinate 4,491 of DXBS01000098.1, forward strand.
ACGCGGGGCAGACCCTTCAAGGGCACCAAGTGGAAGCCCGTGGAGGTCCACGCCGTCAGATTCCGCGAAAAGTAATTTTTTCCTTTGAAAAGATGTTTTTTTCCTGCCTCCCCTGAAAATCCGCAGGATTTTCAGGGGAGGTGCCCCGAAGGGGCGGAAGGGTGGCCGACCCTCCCGTCTTGCCTGCGGCAATCCACCCTCCCTTGCGCAGGGAGGGCTTTTCTTGCCTCCCCTGAAATGCCGAAGGCGTTTTAGGGGAGGTGTCTGCGGAGCAGACGGAAGGGTTCCATATCTTCCGTAAATACAAAGCATAAGCAACTGTTTTTATGAATATTTATGCAAACAGCCCCCTTTTTTGTTGATAAAAACATGTAATTGTGATAGAATAAAGTGAAATTCGGCGGCAGGCCTCTGCCGTCGCCTACAGTTTTTTTGAGGTAATATGCAATGAAGAAGTTTTTGACGGTATGCCTTGCAGCGGGAACGCTTGCGGCAAGTGCGCTCGGATTTTCCGCGTGCAGCGGGAACACGCTCGTCGTCTATACCGAAGCGGGCTTTCCGCCCTTCGAGTACCTGTCCGACGGACAGATCGTCGGCGTGGACGTGGATATCATGAATCAGGTCGGTGAGAGGCTGGGCAGAGACGTTCGGTTTGAGAACGTCAACTTTGACTACATCGTTGACGCCGTCTCCCAGGGCAATTTGACCAACGTCGGTGCAGCGGGTCTCTCTATTACCGAGGAGCGCAAAGAGAAGGTGGATTTCTCCATTCCTTACTACACGGCGTCCCTGTATGTCATCTATAAGGCGGACGGCACGATGGCGCCCGAGATCAGCGAGAGCACCGCGGAGAACGGCGAAGTCATCTACTGGGATTCGCTTGCAGGCATGAGCATCGGCGTGCAGGGCGGTACGACGGCGGATATCTTCCTTAAGGGTGAAATTGAGAGTGGTGTGTTGACTGGTACCAACACGAAAAGAACGACAAATCCGTCCCTGAGCGTTACGGTTAACGACATTGGTCTGAATCTCAACGCCGTCATCATCGACGAGCTTCCTGCAAAGACGCTCGTTGCGAACAACGACGGGCTTTCCTGCCTGCCGCTCTATTACAAGGGCGAGACCGTGGAAGAGGACGAAGCTTCTGTCGACGAGTATGCGATTGCGGTCACTCCGGGGCAGGACGAGCTGCTTAACGCCATCAACGAAGTGCTCCGGGAACTGATCGACGACGTCGATGCGGACGGAAACAACGGCATCGATCGCCTTGTCATGCAGCATCTGGATCTTGCATCCAATTGAGCAAAGATAGGGCGGGCTGCCGCACACAGGTTGCGGCAGCCCGCATTTTATAAGGAAACAGCATCGTGTTTGAAGATATCGTAACCATTTTATCCTCTTCCGAATACATGGGATATATCTGGCAGGGATTCGGCACCACGCTCGCCGTCACCCTCGTCGCCGCGCTCATCGGTCTCGTGCTCGGCTTTATCGTCGCCGTCGTCAAGATCGCCGCGATGAACAACAAGTGGATGAAGATCCCCGCATTTATCTGCAACGTCTATACGACGGTCATCCGCGGGACGCCCGTCGCGCTGCAGCTCTTTCTGATGGTCTTTTCCATCCTCGCATTCCCCAACTTCAAGCCGTACGCCGCCATTCTGACGTTCGGTATCAATTCGGGTGCATATGTCTCGGAAAATATCCGCGCGGGCATCATGTCCGTCGACAACGGACAGATGGAGGCAGGGCGTTCGCTGGGTATGCCATGGGGTGCGACCATGGTCAGGATCGTCTTTCCGCAGGCGATCAAGAATGTCGTGCCCGCGATCGGCAACGAGATGATCGCGCTCCTGAAGGAGACCTCCATCATCGGCTGGGTGGGCAGCACGGTCAACTCGCTCACCTTCGATCTGAATGCCGCGGCGAGCCAGATCGCGCTGGGCCTTGGCGGGGCGTACCTTGCGCCCTCGATCATCGTCGGCGTATTCTATCTCGTCGTCGTGTATGCGATGGTGCTCATCGTCAAACTTGTGGAAAGGAGGCTGAGAAAGAGTGATCGCCGTTAAAAACCTGTATAAAAATTTCGGCAAGACGAGCGTTCTGAAGGCGGTCTCCACGACCGTCGAAAAGGGCGAGAAAGTCGTCATCATCGGCCCCAGCGGCAGCGGAAAATCGACGCTTCTAAGGTGCATGAACCTCTTGGAAGAGCCCACCTACGGCGAAGTCTGGGTGGACGATCAGCTCATCACGCCTGTCGATCCCTATCTGCATCCCGAGATCATCTCCCTCTCCAACACCTATCGGCGCATGATGGCAGAGGGCGGCGACGAGGAAGCGGTCATCGCCGAGATCAAGCAAAACGATCTGCTCAAAAAGCTGGAGGGCAGCGCCTATGCAAAGGCGATCAGGGCGTACAGGAAGGAGCACTTCCTCGATATCAATCTCGTCCGCCGCAAGATCGGCATGGTGTTCCAGCACTTCAATCTCTTCAACAACAAGACGGTGCTGGACAACATGACGCTCGCGCCCGTCCTTCTCAAACTCAAGAGTAAGGCGGAGGCGGAGGAACAGGCGCACGCGCTTTTGAGGCGCATCGGGCTGGAGGACAAGGCAAACGTCTATCCCTCCACGCTCTCGGGCGGACAGAAGCAGCGCATCGCCATCGTGCGCGCGCTCGCGATGAACCCCGACTACATGCTCTTTGACGAGCCGACGAGCGCGCTCGATCCGGAGATGGTCGGGGAAGTCCTCGAACTCATGAAGGAGCTTGCCGAGACGGGCATGACCATGGTCATCGTCACGCACGAGATGGGCTTCGCCCGCGAGGTCAGCACGCGCGTCCTCTTCATGGCGGACGGTCAGATCGCCGAGGAGGGGACGCCCGCCGAGGTGTTCGGGAGCCCTAAGTCGCCCCGTCTGCAGGAGTTCCTGTCCAAAGTTTTGTAAGACGTACCCGGATTTTTGTACCAAACATTTGGGTTTTGGCATACGAGAAGGAGTAAAAGCGATGTCTCTGATGATCTTCGATCACCCGCTCATCAAGCACAAGATCGCCATCCTGCGCAATAAAAACACGCCCATGAAGGAGTTTCGCGAGCTCATCGAGGAGATCACGCTCGTCATGAGCTATGAGGCATTCCGCGACGCGCCCATGCACAAAGTCATGGTGGAAACGCCGCTCGAGACGTGCGAGCAGGAGATGGTGGACGAGCGCTCCATCGCCATCGTGCCCATTTTGCGTGCAGGGCTGGGTATGGTCAACGGCGTGCACTCCATCTTCCCCAACGCGCGCGTCGGGCATGTGGGCATGTACCGCGACGAGGCGACGGCGATCCCGCACGAGTACTACTGCAAGCTTCCCGAGGGCATCGAGAACATGACGGCAATTTTGCTCGACCCCATGCTCGCGACGGGCGGCTCCGCCTGCGACGCGGTCGCGCTCTTAAAGCGCCACGGCGTTAAAAAGATCAAGTTCATGGCGATCATCGCCGCGCCGCAGGGCATCAGACGCCTCACCGGGGAACACCCCGACGTGGATGTGTTCGTCTCCACCTGTGACCGCGACCTCAACGAGCACTGCTATATCCTGCCGGGTCTCGGCGATGCGGGCGACAGGCTGTACGGAACCAAGTAAACAAATTTTATCACCGGCCCGGCGCGGCATGCCGCGCCGGGCCGGTTTCTGCGAAACGGAAGTTTTTTTCACACGCGCGATCGCGCGGACATGCGTCATGTGCTTGACGGCGCGCGCCATTTTGTGATAAAATCTACGGAAGAACAATTTGGGAGCAGGAAACATGCGCAAAAAATGGAACAGGGGCTTTACGACCCCCGAACTTGTCATCGTCATCGTCGTCATTGTCATTCTGGCGGCGGTGCTCATTCCGACGTTCATCATTCTCGCGAACAATCAGGGCGAGGGAGAACCGTCCGATCCCGAAGTCGCGGCAGATATCACGCTCGCGACCAACATGAACGAGGCGCTCAGCGCTTCCGATACCGTGCCCGCGAGCATGTCCGATCTCGTCGTCGTGCTCGAGGGCAGCGGCTACAGGATTGATAACCTCAGCCCGGCAGCGGAGGGGAACGTCTTTTTGTGGAATCAGACGACCAACCGCATCTCCTATATCGGGAGCGACGGCACAGTGCTGTACACCGAGGACGTCCTGCCCACGGTGTTTACCGCCTCGCCGGAGTTCTGGCTCACTGTCCGCAGCAGGGCGGAGATGGAGGAGTGGGCAAACCTGAGCTACTACTTCGCAGCAGACATCACCCAGCCGCTCACCTTTACGAGCGCCTCGAGCATCAATACAGGGGATTACATGGCGGGCGACGTGACGTATGCCTTTGAGGAAGAGGCGTCCGTCACGGTGGAGGGAACGCTCACTTCGCTCACTGTCAATGCGCCCAACGCGACTGTCTCCAACTACAGCTCGGTGAGCGCCGTTTCGCTCGTCAATGCAGCAGATGATGCCTACCATGAGTACGGCTATGTGCGCGGAACGCTCGCGCTCGCCGATTCGCTTGCGGGCACCGTCGTCATCGGACAGGAGGGCACCGTCGTCGAGGTGGACGCCTCGCAGGCGGCCGCCGATGCAACGATCGACAACCGGGGGTATATCCTCTCGCTCACGGCGGGCGAAAATGCGTCGCGCATTACCAACAACGGCTATATCGGAAACGCTGCCGATCTGGGGCTGGAGAATGCTGCGTCGCTGACCTATACGATCTCCAACGCCTCCGATTTGTCCAGACTGCGCGATAAGATCAACAACGGCATCCGCATGGAGAACGTGACCTATCTCCTGACGGCGGACATCGATCTTTCGGGCGCCGACTGGATCCCGATGGGCCCGGAGACCAATCCCTTCACGGGCACCTTTGACGGACAGGGGCACACCATCAACGGGCTGACCAGTTTGTGTCTGTTCGGCTATGTCGGCGCGGGGACGACGGTGCGTGATCTGGTCTTTACCAACGTGAGCACCATTCTCCCGCCCGTTGCGGCGTGCGTGTACGGCAGCGTAACCGCGCCCACGACCTTCTCGAATATCCAAGTGAACGGCACGATCTCCAGCGACGTCATCTCGGTCAGCGGTCTCGTGGGCATCCTGCGCTCGACGGAGACGGAACTTCCTTCCTCCATGAAGCAGTCGCCCGAGGTCATCATCGAAAACTGCACCAACAATGCCTCGGCGAGCTGCGTCGGCTATACCCGTGCGGCGGGCTTCGTCGTCACGGTGTACGGTGTCAATCTCGTCGTGCGCGACTGCGTCAACAACGGCGATCTGTCCGTCACCAACTACACGCGCGAGGCACATGCGGGCGGAATCGTCGGCTTTGTTTTGCCAAGTGGTCTTGGTGAAAGTGGTTCACTGAACCGCAACAACTTCACAGTGCGCATCGAAAACTGCACCAACAACGGCGCGGTCTCGGGCATGGTCGGCATGTCGGCGGGCAACTATGTCGGCGGCATCGTCGGCGCATCGACCAACGGAAGACTGGAGATCGTCGGCTGCACAAACAGCGGCGACGTCGCATCGCGCAACAGCGCGGGCGGGGATACGACGAACGCGGGCGGCATTGTCGGAAGAATCAGCGGCAATGTGCAGATCGATGACTGCGACGTGACCGGCAGCGTCTCCGCAACGGCGGAACGAACGGGCACAACTGTCTACGCGGGCGGCGCCATCGGCTATTTCAATTACGGCATTTCCGGCGGCGTCTCGCTGGAAAACGTGCTCGTAGCGGGCAACGTGACTGCAAACGGACAGGGCACGAGCGCCTGCGTCGCGGGCGGACTGGTCGGTTTTAACAACAACCGCAATAACCGCGTCACCGTCACCGAATGTACGGTGGGAGCAAATGTCGCGGTCACGGCGAGCGGCGCGGAGGAAAACTGTGCTGCACTCGTCGCAGGGCGGAATGCATCGGGCACGCTCACCATCGTGTCCGTCACCGTCGCGGAGGGCGGCACGCTCGTCTACGGCAGCGAGAACGCCTCTTTGGGGCTGACGCAGACCTCCGTCGAGGGCGGGTATATCAGGTACGAAAGGGCAGCAGGATAAATGAAAGATCGGAAGGGGCGCCCGCGCACGCAATGCGCGGGCGCCCCTTTTCGAATGCGCAGGTCAGGACATAATTTCACATAATCCGTCATCATCGGACATAAACTGTAATATCGTCCGATGGGGGAAATGAGTATGTGGGATAATATCTTGGAGCGCGCGGTCGCCGAGGCGAAGTACATGCTGGAGACGGGTTGCACGGTGCGCGCCTGCGCCGCCAAATTCGGCGTGAGCAAGTCTACCGTACATAAAGACGTCACCGAGCGACTGCAGCAGCATGATCAGGCGCTTTCGGAGCAGGTCCGCGGGGTGCTCAGCGTCAATCTCAGGGAGCGGCACATCCGCGGCGGCAACGCGACGCGCTGTAAATACTGCAAGAAGCGGTGCCGCTGCGAAAAATAGGCGTGCGGACCATAAAATGCGGACCATTTTGCACATTTGGTCTGCATTTTTTATTGCAAAATGGGCGATACCCTGTATCCGCGGCGCAAATCGGGAAGAAAATGTTTCCGCGCTTTCCAATATTGTGCAGCGCGCTTGACCGTCGCGGCATAAGGGATTATTTGGCGCATATCTTCACAGGATTTTCGACGAAAAACCTGTTAAGTTTCTTGTGTTTTTTTGTCGAATATGATACAATATTTTGTACGTAAAATTGTATATTTCCGCCGTAAAATGCGGCGACGGGAGCAAGGTATCTATGGCATATAATCTGGGGATCGACGTCGGTTCGACGACCGTCAAGGTGACGGTGCTCGACGAAGCGCTCGGCATTGTCTATACGAGCTACGAGCGCCATTTTGCGCGCGTCCGGGAGAGCGTGCTTTCTCAGCTTGCCATCGTAGAGGAACAATTCGGCGCGGGGGAATACCGCGTGAGCGTCACGGGCTCGGCGGGGCTGGGTATCGCCCAGCGCGGCGGGCTTCCCTTTGTGCAGGAGGTGCAGTCGGCATTCGGCGCCATCCGCAAGTATTATCCCGCGACGGACGTCGCCGTCGAGCTGGGCGGCGAGGACGCCAAGATCATCTTCGTGACGGGCGGCACGGAGCAGCGCATGAACGGCAGCTGCGCGGGCGGCACGGGCGCGTTCATCGACCAGATGGCGACCCTTCTCAATCTCACCGTCTCCGAAATGGACGAGCTCTCCTTACAGGCGGAGCGCGTCTATCCCATCGCCTCGCGCTGCGGCGTGTTTGCCAAGTCGGATATCCAGCCCCTTCTCAACCAGGGCGCGAGCAAGGCGGATATCTCCGCTTCCATCTTTCAGGCGGTCGTCGATCAGACGGTCTCCGGGCTTGCGCAGGGGCGGCGCATCAAGGGCAACGTGCTCTTTCTGGGCGGACCGCTCTACTTTTTAAAGGGGCTGCGCCTTGCCTTCTGCCGCACGCTGGGGCTGGACGAGCAGCACGCGATCTTCCCCGAGACTGCGCCCTGCTTCATGTCCATCGGCGCGGCGCTGTATGCCGCCGAGGAGAAGCCGGAACCGCTTAGTAAGATCAGGGCGCGCCTTCTCTCCATTACGGAGGGGGAGAACATTGCGGTCGGCGAGCCGCTGTTCGCCTCGCAGGAGGAGTATAACGCATTTGTCGCGCGGCATATCCGCAGCGATCTTGCCTTTGAAAACATCCTCACCTACAGGGGGGACGCCTACCTTGGCATCGATTCGGGCTCGACGACGACCAAACTCATGCTCATCACGCCCGACTGCAAGATCTTATATTCCCACTATCAGACCAACAACGGGCAGCCGCTGGATATCGTCGCGGACAAGCTGCGCGAGATCTATTCCCTCATCGGCGACAGGGTCGTCATCAGCGGCGCCTGCGTCACGGGCTACGGCGAGGAGATGATGCGCGCGGCACTCAAGATCGATTTCGGCGTCGTGGAGACGATGGCGCACTTCAAGGCGGCACTCTACTTCAATCCCGACGTCGACTTTATCATCGATATCGGCGGACAGGACATCAAGTGCTTCAAGGTCAAAAACCGCGCCATCGACTCGATCATGCTCAATGAGGCATGCTCTTCGGGCTGCGGCTCCTTCATTCAGACGTTCGCCAAGGCGATGAACATGGAGATCGAGGAGTTCTCTCGTCTGGGGCTGTTTGCCAAGCACCCCGTTGAGCTGGGCTCGCGGTGCACGGTGTTCATGAACAGCTCGGTCAAACAGGCGCAAAAGGAGGGCGCGAGCATCGAGGATATCTCGGCAGGGCTCTCCTCCTCCATCGTCAAGAACGCCATCTACAAGGTCATCCGCGCCCGCACGCCGGACGAGCTGGGCGAGCATATCGTCGTGCAGGGCGGCACGTTCCTGAATGACGCGGTGCTGCGCTCCTTTGAAAAGGAGACGGGCAGAGAGGTCATCCGCCCCGCGATCGCGGGTCTCATGGGCGCGTTCGGCGCGGCGCTGTACGCAAAGGAAAATACCGTCCCCGAAAAACTCATCAGTACCATCGTGACGGAGACCGAACTCGAGCGCTTTTCCTACTCCTCGCGTTCGGTCACCTGCAAGGGGTGTACGTCGCACTGCAACGTCAACGTGCTCACCTTTGCGGACGGGCGGCGCTTCATCTCGGGCAACAAGTGCGAGCGCGGTGCGGGACTGCCCAAACCCAAAGAGACGGCGGATATCTACACCTATAAGTACGAAAAATTGCTCGCGATGCCCTCGGAAGAGGCGGCGGGCACGCGCGGGACGGTGGGGCTTCCTCTGCAGCTCGTCATGTTCTAGCAGCTTCCTCTTTGGACGACCTTCTTCGAGACATGCGGCTTCAAAGTTGTGTTATCGGACAGAAGTTCGCGCGAACTGTACTTTTTGGGGCAGCATACCGTCGCATCGGACACGGCGTGCTATCCCGCCAAGCTCATGCACGGGCACATTGAATCGCTGCTCAACAAGGGCGTGGACTTCACCTTCTACCCCTGCGAGAGCTACAACCTGGACGAGCACGACTCCATCAACCACTACAACTGTCCCGTCGTCGCATATTATGCGGAGCTGTTGAAGGCGAACAACGAGCGGCTGACGGACGAAAACTTCGTCATGCCCTATCTCGACCCCAACAGCGAGGCTACGACGGTGCGTGCGCTGCACAGAGCGCTCAAAAAGTATAAACTGCCCGCATCCCTCATCCGCAGGGCGTACCGCGCGGGACTGGAGCGGCTGCAGGCGTATCACGAGGACGTCGTGCGCGAGGGGCGCAGGATTTTGTTTGCAGCCGAAAAGGAGGGCAAGCACGTTGTCGTGCTCGCGGGCAGACCCTACCATGCCGATCCCGAGATCAATCACGGCATCACCAAGCTGCTCAACTCTCTGGGTATTGCGGTGCTCTCGGAGGACGCGGTGTTTGAGGAAAGCCCGCTCGTCAAAGTCAACGTGCTCAATCAGTGGACGTACCACGCAAGGCTGTACCGCGCGGCGGAGTTCGTCAGCGAGCGCGAGCATATCAGTCTCGTGCAGCTCGTTTCCTTCGGCTGCGGCATCGACGCGATTACGACGGACGAGGTCCGCTCTATCCTCGAAAAGAAGGGAAAGCTGTATACGCAGATCAAGATCGATGAGATCAACAACCTGGGCGTGGTCAAGATCAGACTGCGCTCCATGCTCGCCGCGATCGAAGAATTGGAAAGAAAATCATGAAAGAGAACATTCAGACAAAACCCACGGTGGATTTTACCGTCGACTATCCCGTCTTTACGCCCGAGATGAAGGCGACGCACACCATCCTCATTCCCGACATGCTGCCCTGGCACTTCGATCTGCTGGTGCACGTCATGCGGCAGATGGGCTACAAGGTGGAAGTGCTCCACAACGAGGGGCGCGCCGTCATCGACGAGGGCTTGAAACACGTCCACAACGATACCTGTTATCCCGCGCTCTGCGTCATCGGACAGTATCTGGACGCCCTCAAGAGCGGCAGGTACGACCCGGAGCACACGGCGGTGCTCATCACACAGTCGGGCGGCGGCTGCCGCGCGAGCAACTATATCCCGCTCATCCGCAAGGCATTGAAGGCAGAATTTCCCAAAGTTCCCGTCATGTCCCTCAATTTCTCGGGACTGGAGAAGGGAAACGGGCTGCAATTGACGCTCACCGATCTTATCAAGCTCGCCTTTGCCATCTACTACGGCGATCTCATCATGACGTGCTACAATCAGACCAAGCCGTACGAAAGGCACGAGGGCGACGCCGCCGCGGCGCGTTTGAAGTGCGTGGAGGAGATGAAGCGCGCGCTGGATAACGGGAAATACAAGAAACTCAAAAAGTGCGCGAAGTTTATCCTGCGCGCCTTCGAGTCGATCCCCGTCGACCTGACGCCCAAGATCAAAGTGGGCATCGTCGGCGAGATCTACGTCAAATACTCGCCGCTGGGCAATTCCCATTTGGAGGACTTTCTTCTGTCCGAGGGCTGCGAGCCCGTCGTGCCGGCGCTCATGGACTTCATCCTCTATTGCGTCGTCAACAATATCAACGATGCAAAGTTTTACGGGATGAATAAAAAACTTGCTGTCGTCTACAGACTCGTCTACATATGGCTGTACGGCAAACAAAAGAAGCTCATCAGGTGGACGAAGAAGTATAGTCGCTTCGAGCCCTTCCACGACTTCGAGCACCTGCGCCGCTGTGCGGACAAGGTCATCAATCAGGGCGTCAAGATGGGGGAGGGCTGGCTCATCCCCGCCTAGATGGCGGCGCTCGCTGAGACGGGCACGGACAATATCGTCTGCGCGCAGCCCTTCGGCTGCCTGCCCAACCACATTGCCGGCAAGGGGGCTGTCCGCGCGCTGAAAAATCTCTATCCGGACGAGAATATCGTCCCCGTGGACTATGACCCCTCGGCGACGCGCGTCAATCAGGAGAACCGCATCAAGCTCATGCTTGCAACCGCGCGGGAGACCATGCGTGCAAAAGCGGGGAATGCGGGCGCGGAGCAGTCCAGAGCTTCTTAAAGAAATACGCCCTGCGGCGCATTGCTTGCCGGAGATTTCCGGCGGGGGAAAAGAACTCCAATTTCCTGATTGATTTGATCAAGAAATGGGGGGGTGTACATTTTTATGTGAATTTTCGGATACCATACTGCATCATTTGACATCGTAGTCATTTTATGCTAAAATGGTTAGCGAAAGGAATTGTGGGAAGATGCTGTATGATCTGAACGAGGCGAAGCAGAGCACATACAAAAGCGCATCAGGGAGTAACATATGCGACAGGAAGAGGCTCGGGAGGAGATCGCTGCGGCGGACAGCGCAGCGGCCGGTGCGCCGCCGACGGCGGTACATACAGGGGCAGTACCTGCCTCAACAATCAAGCCGCGGAAGCGCTATGCTTACCGTTTTTTCAAGCGCGCGTTTGACATTGTGTCGTCGGGCGCTGTTTTGCTTATTTTCTCCTGGTTCATCCTCATTCTGCTTTTCATCAAGTGGCTGGAGGACGTCGGCACGCCCGCCTATTCCTTGGAGATCACCGAAGTCGGGAGCATGGACGCGCCCAAGACGAAAAAGGCAAAGCGGCTTGTCAATAAGGACGGCAAAATTCTGGACTGCGTCTTAAAGCCGAGAAAGCTTGAAAAGGGAGAGAAGCGGCCTTCAAAGGCGCCCGTGTATTCCTCGCCGCGCGTCGGGAAGGGCGGAAAGGAGTTTAAGTTCTATAAGATCCGCTCCATGTGCCCCGGCGCAGCGGAGATGAAACAGCAGCTCATTGACGCGGGCCTGAACGAAGCGGATCCGCCCGTCTTCAAGATGAAGGATGACCCGCGCATCACGCCGTTCGGCAGATTTTTGAGAAAGACGTCGCTGGATGAACTCCCGCAGCTTTTTAATATCTTCAAAGGGGACATGTCGGTGGTCGGCCCTCGTCCGCCTCTGCCGCGGGAGGTCGCCGAATACGAGGAGTGGCAAAAACACAGACTGGATGTGAAGGGCGGGCTGCTGTGCCTGTGGCAGATCCGGCACAACCGCAACGCACTCTCCTTTGACGAATGGGTCAGATTGGACCTCGAATACATAGAAAAGCGCAGCTTTTGGCTCGATCTCAAGATTATCTTCAAGGGCGCATACATGGTCGTGTTTGACCGAAGCGGCGAATAAGACAGGAGAAGCATATGAAAGGTATTATTCTGGCAGGCGGGAGCGGGACGCGGCTCTATCCCTTGACGATGGTGACGAGCAAGCAGCTTCTGCCCGTGTACGATAAACCCATGATCTATTATCCGCTCTCCACGCTCATGCTGGCGGGCATCAGGGATATTCTGATCATCTCTACGCCCACCGATCTTCCCAACTTTGAACGGTTGCTCGGCGACGGGAGCGAATACGGCGTGCGGTTTTCCTACAAGGTGCAGCCCTCGCCGGACGGACTTGCCCAGGCATTTCTTCTGGGGAAGGAGTTCATTGGCGATGATGCCTGCGCGATGGTGCTGGGCGACAATATCTTCTACGGCAACGGCATCGGAAAGCTTCTGCGCGCCGCCAAGGAGGACGCGGAGCGCAACGCGCGCGCAACGGTGTTCGGCTACTATGTTCCCGACCCCCAGCGCTTCGGTGTGGTGGAGTTTGATGAGAACTGGAAAGCCGTCTCCATTGAAGAAAAACCCCAAAATCCCAAGAGCAACTATGCCGTGACGGGGCTGTATTTCTACCCCAAGGGCGTGAGTGAACGCGCCGGGCAGGTGAGACCCTCCGCGCGCGGCGAGCTCGAGATCACGACGCTCAATGAGATGTACCTGAAAGACGGGCTCCTGGACGTGCAGCTTCTGGGCAGAGGATACGCCTGGCTGGATACGGGCACGATGGACAGCCTCGCCGAGGCGACCGATTTCGTGCGCATGCTGCAGAACCGTCAGGGCATTGAAATCTCTGCACCCGAGGAGATTGCCTATATCAACGGTTGGATCGACAGCGAAAAGCTCATGGAGTCCGCGAAGAAATACGGAAAATCCCCCTACGGAACGCATCTGAAGAATGTCGCCGAGGGCAAATTGCAGTATTGATTTGGAAAACATTCATCTGGTTTGAAAAACATTCATCGCGCAATACCATGTCGCGTTGCGGCAACTTTCAGTCATTTACGATTTGGGAAACGCCTTCAAGTTTTCCTCACGCTCCTCGTCTTGCGCGCGGCTGTTTTCCAAATGAACTTTCAATGATTTTGTGTGAGGAGAAACAATTATGACCATCATCGTTACGGGCGGCGCCGGGTTTATCGGCAGCAATTTCATCTTCCATATGCTCAAAAAGTATCCCGACTACCGCATCGTCTGTCTGGATAAACTCACCTATGCGGGCAATCTGTCCACGCTCAAATATGTGATGGACAATCCCAATTTCCGCTTTGTCAAACTGGACATCTGCGACAGGGAGGGCGTGAACAAGCTCTTTGAGGAGGAATACCCCGATATCGTCGTCAACTTTGCGGCGGAGAGCCACGTCGATCGCTCGATCGAAGACCCGGGCGTGTTTTTGCAGACCAACATCATCGGTACGGCGACCCTGATGGACGCCTGCCGCAAATACGGCATCAAGAGATATCACCAGGTCTCCACGGACGAGGTCTACGGCGATCTCCCCCTGGACAGACCCGATCTCTTCTTCACAGAGGAGACGCCGCTGCACACCTCCAGCCCGTATTCTTCCTCCAAGGCGGCGGCCGACCTGCTTGTTCTGGCGTATCACCGCACCTACGGGCTGCCCGTCAGCATCTCGAGATGCTCGAACAACTACGGGCCCTATCACTTCCCCGAAAAGCTCATTCCGCTCATGATCATCAATGCTTTGGCAGATAAGCCTCTGCCCGTCTATGGCACGGGTGAAAATGTGCGCGACTGGCTTTATGTGGAGGACCACTGCAAGGCGATCGATCTGATCATTCATAAGGGTCGCGTCGGCGAGGTGTACAACGTCGGCGGCCACAACGAGATGAAAAATATCGATATCGTCAGGCTCATCTGCAGGGAGCTGGGCAAGCCCGAGAGCCTGATCGCCTTTGTCGCGGACAGGAAGGGGCACGATATGCGCTATGCGATCGACCCGACCAAAATTCACAGCGAGCTCGGCTGGCTTCCTGAAACGAAGTTCGCAGACGGCATCAAAAAGACCATACAGTGGTACCTGGACAACAGGGACTGGTGGCAGGAGATCGTCTCGGGTGAATACCAAAATTACTATCAGAAGATGTACGGGAACAGATAAGAAGATCCCTGCAAAGTGATATTTCGATATGATAAGCTCCTGTCAGGCGTGGCGCATGCCCATACTTCCTTGCGGGAGATGAGTAAGATACAAGGAGAAACTTGAATGGAACAGGAAAGAACGGAAAGCGAAAGTACGATCGATTTGCGCAGTATTTTTTCTTTCATTTTGCGCAAGTGGTGGATCGTGCTCATCTGCCTTGCCGTTGGACTGGGTGCCGGCGGGATTTACGGCGCGGTCACCAGTGAGGATGAGTACAGCGAGGAAGCTGTCTTCGTGGTCAGCTACTACGACGGGACGCCGGATTCGGATATGTCCTCCTATCAGAGCAGGGTCGCGAGTATGCTGGGCGGCTGCGTCACGCTCATCCGGCAGAATCGGTTTGCGCGCGCGGTCGTTGCACAGGTGCAGGAGAACGGAAGGATGGTGACGGAAGAAGAGGTCACGAATTGCCTGGAGTACTCCTTCTCCGTCTCGGGAAACGATACCGACTATGCGGGGAACTATATCTATATCACCGCCACTTCGACTGACCCGGAAGTGACATATGATATCATTGTCGCCGCAAGCGAGATCCTCAGCGACTATGTGTCGGAAAATTACATTTTGGCGGGAAGTGCGGAAAAGCTCGTGTTCAGCCTTGCAAACGATCTCGAAGTCCCGGCAGAGCCCGTTGCGGATATGTCCGTCCTTCAATACATGCTCATCTTCGGCGCTGTGTGCCTGGTCCTGTGTATCGTTGTGCTTGCGATTATCGAGATGGCAGATCAGCGCGTCAAGGGCGAGGACGACCTCGTCGCAACATACAACCTTGCGGTGCTCGGCTCTGTCCCTGACTTTGAAGACAAGAACTTGACCAGAGGGGGATACTATGGTAAAAAATAAGAAGAGGGTGACTCCTCCCGGCAATAAAGTTTACATTATCGATGATGCAAAGTCCCCCTTTGTCGTGACGGAGGCCTTTCGGAAAATTGCGACCAATATCGGCTTTGCGATCCCCAAAAAAGAGGACAACCGCGCGAAGGTCTTTTGTATCACCTCGGCGGTCGCGGGGGAGGGAAAGACGACCATTTCCGTCAATCTTGCGCTCTCCATGGTTCGCTCCGGTCTGCGGGTCGCTTTGGTGGACTGCGACCTGCGCAATCCCAGCATCAAGCGCAGCCTTGTGCACAGTCAGCTCAGAAAGGGCGTGGAGTCCTATCTGAGCGGACAGGCGAGCCTGGAGGAGATCATCTACAGAGACAAATCGGGGCTTGATGTGGTGGCGGCGCTCTTGCCGGCGCCCAATCCCATGTCCCTTCTGCACAGCGAGGCGTTCGATCATCTGATCGGGCAGCTTTCCTATCTGTACGAGATGGTCATCGTCGATACGCCGCCCCTGGGGATCGTCTCGGATGCCTCCATCATCGGCCCCAGAACGGACGGCGTCGTGATCGTCACGCGGCAGATGTACTCCGATCACAAGCTGCTCAAGGGCGTGGTGGGACAATTGGAATTTGCCAAGTGCAATATCCTCGGCTTTATCCTGAACGGGTTTGCGCTCCCGAAGGAGGGCTTCGGCAAGTACGGAAAATACGGCAAATACGGCAAATACGGATACGGCGAAGCGAAGAGAGAATAGCGGAAAGAGAATAGAAAAAGCGGTCACGGGAGACGGCATGATTGATTTGCATACACATATCTTACCCGGTATCGATGACGGCGCGCGGGATAAAGAACAGTCGCAGACGCTGCTCAACATGCTCAGAGAGCAGGGTGTGGATACCGTTGTGGCGACGCCGCATTATTACGGGCGCAACAAGGGTGTCCGACAATTTCTTGAGGTAAGACAGAGGGCTTTGGAGCAGCTCTCGCTGCCGCAGGGCATGCGGCTGGTCGCAGGCTGCGAGTGCAATGTCGCGTCCTGTGCCAACGGCGATTTTGACGATCTTCGCCCGTTGTCGATCGGGGGAACGCGGTACATCCTCACGGAGATGTCCTTTGCTCCCAAGTGGGACAGGCGTATGTGGGAGAGGCTGCAAAAGCTCATCGATACGGGACTGGTTCCCGTCATTGCGCACGTTGAGATCTATCCCGCGATCCGCAAAAATCCGCAGGATGCGCTGCATTTGATGGAGGCAGGGTGCCTTTTGCAGATCAACTGCGACTCTGTGCTCTCGCACGAACTCTATCCGCTCGTGCGGGCGCTGATCGAGCACGAACAGGCACACTGCCTCGGCTCGGATACGCACAACACCGAGACCCGCCCGCCGCAGTACGCGCAGGCGATCGACGTGTTACGGCAGGACTTCGGCGATGCGCTTGGAAACAGGCTGCAGCAGAATATGGAGGCGATCCTGCGCGATGAGGACGTACAGCGCGCCTATCGTGCACCCGTCAGGCGCGGTCATTTCGGAAAGTATTTGTAAATTGAGAAAGAATATGAAGGTTTTTGTAACAGGTGTCAACGGTCAGCTCGGGCATGACGTGGTCAATGAACTTGCTGCGCGCGGCCATGCGGCGGTCGGCAGCGACATTACGGCAGCGTACAGCGGCATCGCAGACGGCAGTGCCGTGACGGCAGCGCCCTATGTGCAGCTGGATATCACGGACGAAGCGCGCGCTTCAAAGGTCATCGAAGGGATGCGCCCCGATGCGGTCATCCATTGCGCGGCATGGACGGCAGTCGATGCGGCGGAGGATGAGGAAAATATTCCCAAGGTGCGTGCGATCAACGCGGACGGCACCCGCTATATCGCTTCGGCGTGCAAAAAGGTCGGCGCGAAGATGATGTATCTTTCCACCGACTATGTGTTCGACGGGCAGGGCACGACGCCCTGGCAGCCCGATCAGCGAGACTATCATCCCCTGAGCGTATACGGTCAGACCAAACTGGAGGGCGAGCAGGCCGTCGCAAGCATTCTCGAACAATATTTCATCGTGCGCATCGCATGGGTGTTCGGCAAAAACGGCAAGAACTTCATCAAGACCATGCTCTCTGTCGGCAGGACGCATGATACGGTCCGCGTCGTCAACGATCATATCGGCACGCCGACCTATACATTTGATCTTGCCAGGCTCCTGATCGATATGATTGAAACGGACAAGTACGGCTACTACCACGCGACCAACGAGGGCGGATATATCAGCTGGTACGATTTCACGGTTGAAATTTACCGTCAGGCGGGCTATACGACCAAGGTCATCCCTGTGACGACGGCGGAATACGGGCTCTCCAAGGCAACGCGCCCCTTCAACAGCAGGCTGGATAAGAGCAAACTGCTTGAGAACGGCTTCAGGCCTCTTCCCATCTGGCAGGACGCGCTTGCAAGGTACTTAAAGGAGATCGAAGATGCAAATTAAAGTAGAAAAAAATGTCGGCGGGATCGAGGGGCTCTGTGTCATCACGCCCGCCGTGCACGGAGACAGCCGCGGCTACTTCATGGAGACGTACAGTCAGCGCGACATGGAGGAAGCGGGAATTGATATCATCTTCGTACAGGATAACCAGTCGATGAGCACCAAGGGCGTGCTGCGCGGACTGCACTTCCAGATCAACTACCCGCAGACCAAACTGGTGCGCGTCATCAGGGGCGCGGTGTTCGATGTCGCGGTGGATCTCAGAAAGGGCAGCGCGACCTACGGCAAGTGGTACGGCGTGGAGCTGACCGAGGAGAATAAGAAGCAGTTTTTGATCCCGCGCGGCTTTGCGCACGGATTTCTCGTTCGGTCGGAGACGGCGGAGTTCTGCTATAAGTGCGACGACTTCTATCACCCCAACGACGAGGGCGGGCTTGCATGGAACGACCCCGTTGTCGGCGTCGGCTGGGGCGTCGCGGGCGAATATCATGGCACCGCGTCGGCGGCAGGCTACACCCTCCCCGACGGCACTCCTTTAAACCTCTCCGAAAAGGACCAGAGGTGGAGAACAATAGATAACAAAATTATAGAGAATAATAAAGAGTAATGAAATGGTCAAGATTAAATTAAAAATCATAGTAAAAAAATTACTCTTCCCATATTATAAGATGTGATATCGTGTTAACACGCGGGGGGGTATTTATTGGAAGATTTGCAAAAATTGCTAATCCCAAACAAGTATATTTAGGCAAGGAAGCATCGATTGGGAAATATTGTTTATTGTGTCCGTTTCATAATGCAAAAATAATTTTTGGCAATAATGTTTCGCTTGGGTGGTTTTCAAGGGTTACAGCAGTAAATGAAGTCGTGATTGGTGATAATGTTATAACTGGTCCAAATGTGTTTATAGGTGACTATAATCACAGATATGAAGACATTACCAAACCAATATCTAAACAAGGGATTACATCCCCTGCAGCTAAAGTTGTAATAGGCGAAGATTCGTGGATTGGAACGAATGCAGTTATTTGTGGTAATGTTGTGGTAGGGCGTCATGTTGTAATTGGCGCGGGATCTTTTGTGAATAAAGACATTCCTGATTATAGTGTTGCAGTCGGTAACCCAGCAAAAGTCGTGAAAAAATATAATTTTGAAACAAAAACATGGGAGAGGGTTACCAACAAATGAAGATTAAATAATTCTTTCAAATAACCCAAGAGAAATTATGCTATCTAAATTACGTTTCTTCGTTCAAAATCATTGCAAGCCTTTATATGCAATATTATTAAAGGTAAATACATATTTAAGAAAATATTCTTCACGTGAAAGAAAGAAAAGATTTGGGAATAGTAATCCTGAGGATACAGTGTACGTCATACGCATTAGACGCCAAACACTTGGTTTGATGGGGTATTATATGGCGGTTTTGGGGCATCTACGCATCTCTGATGGGGGGGGGTACCTTCCTGTTGTAGATATGATGAATCAGAAAAATACTTATTTATCGCAAGAGCAGGTTGGGAAGTTCAATGCATGGGATTATTTTTTCGAACCGCTTTGTAGGGTATCGCTCTCCCAGGCTTATGAAAGCAAGAATGTAATTTTGAGTTGTATGGAAACGCCTTTTGAAGCGAGTCCAAGATCTTTTTACGAAAGAGTTTATAAAACTGGAAAACTGGAAGACTATTTTCGGCTGGTCAAGAAATATATTCGCCTCAATAAAAAATCGGAAGCTATCGTAATTGATTTGTACAACTCATTGTTTCAGCCAATATTTGCTCGACAGAAACGAATTTTAGGCGTGGTTAGCCGCAGTACCGACATAATAGGATTCCCCGGGCATAGTGTTCAACCCTCTGTTGAAGAACTCGCAGATTTGGTTGCAGCCTATATGAAACAGCACAATTGTAGCTATGTATTTATGGCTTCAGATTCTGATAAGGCAATTGATTTCTTCAAAAATAGGTTTGGTGAGGATAAGATTATTTTTAACGAGAGCAAAAGGTACGATGATTTTGCTCGATCAAACGCTAATGTTTTGAGCGAAATGCATTTTAACAGGGAAAATGATGAGTATCTCAAAGGAATGGAGTATCTGTCAACTATGTATTTACTGTCAAAATGCAATGTGTTATTTGGAAGTTTGGTTGGCTCAACTATTGGAGCTATCTGCATGAATTGCGGGGCATATGACGCAATAGAAATATATGATAAAGGCGTGTACTGATATATTTTAAAGCTGTAGCGCGCAAATACAAAAGCGAGAGAATTGCATGAGAATTGTCATGATCGGGCACAAATATGTTCCGTCGCGTGAGGGCGGCGTGGAGATCGTGGTGGAGGAGCTTGCGACCCGTATGGCGGCGCAGGGGCACGAAGTCACGCTCTTCAACCGCAAGCGCAAGGAATATCCGCCCATCACCGAATATAAGGGCTGCAAGGTCGAAAATATCTTCACCGTCAACAAGCGCGCGCTGGACGCCATCGTCTATGCCTTCTTTGCGACGCTCAGGGCGCGGAAGATGCTCAAAAAAAAGCAGGTGGATATCGTCCACTATCACGCCGAAGGCCCATGCTTCTTTTTAAATCTCTTGCCAAAACGCAAGAGACGCCCCGGGACGAAGATCGTTGTCACCATCCATGGTCTCGACTGGCAGCGCGGGAAGTGGGGCGGACTGGCAACCAGAATTCTTCGCATTGGTGAGCGCAAGGCGGTCAAGTACGCAGACGAGATCATCGTGCTCTCTCACAACAACAAGACGTACTTCCGCGAGACCTACCACCGCACGACCAAATATATCCCTAATGGGATCCAGACGCCCGAGCCGCGCGCGGCCGAGATCATCAAGCAAAAATATGGGCTGGAGATGAACAGTTATATCCTGTTTCTGGCGCGCATCGTACCGGAAAAGGGTTTGCAGTACCTCATTCCCGCGTGGAAGAAGGTAGTAGAGCAGACGAGAACGAACAAGAAACTGGTCATCGCGGGCGGACCATCTCACAGTGAGGAATACTACAACGAGATCTGCGAGATGGTGAAGGGGGATGACAGTATCCTGATGACAGGCTTTGTGCAGGGTCAGGAGTTGCAGGAATTGTATTCCAACGCCTATTTGTATGTGCTGCCGTCCGATATCGAGGGCATGCCGATGAGTCTTTTGGAGGCGCTCTCTTACGGCAACGTATGTCTTGTCTCGGACATTCCGGAGAATACAGAGGTCATCAACGAGGATTGCTTTGTGTTCCGCAGAGGGGACGTGGACAGACTGCGCCATCAGATCAAGAAGATCATCAATCTGAATCTTTGCACGCACTGCAATATGGTCATCCCCTACACCTGGCAGGACGTCGTCCGGCAAACTTTGGAGATCTATACGAGATAGCGAGATGAAAATTCTGCTTGTCAATAAGTTTCTATATCCCAAGGGAGGATCTGAAACCTATGTTTTTGAGGTCGGAAAAGAACTCGAAAGCAGAGGTCATTCCGTTTCTTATTTTGGGCAAGAGAATGCGAACAATGTAGTGGGAAATGCCTCAAATTTGCTCGTCAGTGCGAGAACTCTTAATCCGTTCAAATTGATTTATTCCCGCGAAGCATATAACAAGTTCCATAAATTATTAGTAAGCGAAAAACCGGATGTTGTCCATCTTAATAATATTAATTTTCAGTTGACGCCATCTATTATTTATGCAGCTCGAAAAATGCAGGTGCCAGTTGTATGGACGATCCATGACCCTCAGCTTGTATGTCCCAACCATCGACTCTTTATTGAACACGACATGAAGGTATGTACGCAATGTGTCGATGGGGATGTTTGTGGCTGTATCAAAAATAAATGTTTTGATAACTCTTGGATTAAGAGCTTGATCGGATATTTAGAGGCAAAAAAGTATTATCGTTCTGATATTTATGATTATGTAAATAAATTTATTTGTCCGTCTCGGTTTATGGCGGATATGTTGATGCATCGTTTTACCGCTGAGAAAATTCAGGTGCTTTCCAACTATTGCAAATTTCAAAAGTGCACGCAAATTGAAAAAGAGGATTATATCCTGTACTATGGCCGAATCAGCGAAGAAAAGGGCATTAAAACACTTTTGAAAGCTGTCCCTTCAGATATAAAGTTAGTCATTGCGGGGAAAGGACCATTGGCAAGTATTTTACAGGATTTGCCTCCCAATGTCAGTTATGTTGGGTTCCAATCGGGAGAAGAACTAAAAAAGCTTATCCAAAAGGCTAAGTTCAGCATCTATCCTTCTGAATGGTACGAAAATTGTCCGTTTTCGGTGATTGAATCCATTTCCTTTGGTACACCAGTGATTGGTGCGAAGATTGGCGGAATTCCCGAGCTGATTGAGGATGGTAAAACCGGACTCTTGTTTGAAGCGGGTAATGCAGATGACTTAAGAGATAAAATTCAGTCGCTCTATTATGATGATAAGGAATTAACCGCCATGATTCAGAATGCAGAGGAAGTATCTTTTATGGATTTGAAAGCGTATTGTACGGAACTACTTTCACTGTATCAAAGTGTAATAAAGCATTGAGGATATGAAATGAGAAAGTTGATCAATAAAGTGATTTCTAAAATCAAGGGCGAGTCTTATGAGATTGATAAGGATATTCCGGGATCATATCTGTTTTGTCTATGCTTTTCCAAAGCAGGACAGTTGATCAGAGGATTCTTTGTTCGGCAGCACTTTATGCGCAAGCATAAGGGAAAACGAGTATTTGTCGGGAAACATGTCAAGATTAAGTGCAAGAAAAAGATTGCCTGTGGCAGAGGTGTAACGATTAGTGATGGTACTTATATCGACGCACTTTCCCGCGGGGGCATTGAACTTGGCAACAACGTGTCGCTCGGCAGAAACTGTATCATTGAGTGTACAGGGGTGATTCGTGAACTTGGCGAAAAACTGGTGATCGAAGACGGTGTAGGAATTGCTGCGAATGCCTTTATTGC
The DNA here is from genome assembly GCA_019116405.1 of Candidatus Gallimonas intestinigallinarum. Next base: position 27,052 of record DXBS01000098.1, read on the forward strand.
GGTACGCGGAAATGTACATATCGGTAAAAATTGCATATTTGGTCCCAATGTTCGTATTCATGCGGAAAACCATAATTTTTCAGACCATGAAAAGCCGATTCGCTTGCAGGGAGCAACGCGAAAAGGCGTTTGGATCGGGGAAGATTGCTGGATCGGTTCGGGTGTGACAATTTTGGATGGTGTCACAATCGGGAATCATTGCGTCGTTGCCGCGGGAGCGGTTGTCAATCGGGATGTACCAGACTATGCGATCGTTGGCGGAGTTCCTGCGAAAGTCTTAAAGATGAGAAACGAGGATTGAATATGGCAGAAAAGAAATTGAACGGAACGGTGATCGTGACCTATCGCTGCAATGCGCGCTGCACGATGTGCAACCGCTATAAGGCGCCGTCCCGGCCCGAAGAGGAGTTGTCCATTGAGACCATCAAAAAGCTCCCGAAAATGTACTTCACAAATATCACAGGCGGCGAGCCCTTCATCCGGCAGGATCTCAAGGCTATCGTGCGCGAACTGTACAAAAAGAGCGATCGTATCGTCATCTCCACGAACGGATTCTTTACAGACCGCATCCTCGATCTGTGCAAGGAGTTCCCGCAGATCGGCATCCGCATTTCCATCGAGGGATTGGAGAAGACCAACAACGAGATCAGAGGCCTGCAGGACGGCTTTAACCGCGGCTATACGACGCTCAAAAAATTGGTGGAGATGGGCATGAAGGATGTCGGCTTCGGCATGACCGTGCAGGACAAAAATGCACCCGATCTGGTGCCGCTGTACCTTCTGTCCAATCAGATGCACATGGAGTTCGCAACGGCGTCTCTGCACAACAGCTTCTACTTTGTGGAGGCAAAGAATATCATTCACGACCGCCCGATGGTAGCGCAGAATTTTGAAAATCTCATCAACGAGCTGTTGAACTCTAACAGTCCGAAGAAGTGGTTCCGCGCGTACTTCAATCACGGTCTCATCAATTATATCTACGGGCAGAAGCGTCTTTTGCCCTGCGACATGAGCTTTGACACCTTCTTTATCGATCCCTACGGTGATGTGATGCCGTGCAACGGGACGAAGGATAAGGAGGCCATGGGAAACCTGAACACGCAGACGTGGGAGGAACTCTGGAACAGTCCCGAGGCAGAGAGTGTGCGCAAAAAGGTGCGCTGCTGTGATCGCAATTGCTGGATGATCGGCTCCGTATCCCCTGCGATGCATAAGTATATCTGGAAGCCGACCTGGTGGGTCATCCGCCACAAGTTTTTCCGGTTTTTCAAAAAGAAGAAGTACAGCATGTACGAACTCAAGATCGTGCGCGATTACCGCGACGGCAAAGTGACCAAGGAGGAATTGGATAAGCTCTCAACGTGCGATCTGAACGCCGTCATCAATGACGGGCTTTCCGAGGCGTCCAAGGAACAGCTTGCCACCAAGTCCGGCGAGGAGATCGTAGACGCGGATATAAAGGGCCAGTTGGGGTAAAAAGGGAATGAAAATCCTCTACATAGCGTATTCCTGTAATCCATATGCGGGGAGTGAGGATAAAATAGGTTGGAATATCCCGTATGCGGCCTCAAAGTGTCATGAAGTTTGGGTCATTACCAAGGAAGAGCAGCGGGAGCCGGTGGAAAGGTTCCTGCGAGAAAATCCAACAGAAAATCTTCGCTTTTCCTTTGTGGATATTCCCGGTTATTGCAAGAAACTGTTTAAAGCTTTTTTATATTCCGGGCGTTTGAACGCTTGGCACAAGAGGGCATATCCGGTTGCCAAACAAATTTGTGCAGAAAACGGCATCGATGTAATTCACCAAATTACGCCGATAGAGTTCAGGGCAATTGGCCTGTACAAGAAGATCAAAAACGTCAAATTTATCTGCGGCCCGCTTGGTGGCGGGGAGTATATTCCCAAGGGCTTGCGGTCATATGCCAAAGGACATATGGCAATAGAGCGGATCCGCGCTGCCATGAATGTAGTCGCCAAATGGAAGCTCGCGCTCAATAGCAGGCTCAAAAAGTGCGACGCCGTAATGTATGCCAATTATGAGACTAAAAATTATCTCAAAAGGGTAGCAGGAAAGAATGCAGACGGAAAAGTTGTTACAGAGATCGGCGTCAGTCCGGAGGATCTGATCAAGCGCTCGGAAAGACAGCAAAAGGATAAAATAGTTTTCCTCTCGGCTGGACGCTTGGTATATCGTAAGGGATATGACTTTCTTTTAGATGCTTTGGAACAATTCCCGGACAATGCAAGGTATGAACTTCGGATCGTGGGGGGGGGTCAGGATTATGAGCATCTGAATCAAAGGATCGCCGCTTCACAAAAATTGAAGCGACACGTTGTTCTTACCGGGAAGATTCCCTTCACCGAGATGCAGAAAGAATACTTGGCTGCTGACGCGTTCGTTATGCCGAGTATACGGGAGACGACGGGTTCAGTCATCTTAGAGGCGTTCAGTTATGGACTACCCGTAATCACCAGCAATCACTTCGGGGGAGCTTTCATCGTCAATGAACAAACCGGTTGGCTGTATAACGGCAAGACGAAGCAGGAGTTTATCGACGGGTTGGCGCAGTTGCTGTTGGAATGCATTTCTGATCCTGAAGAGGTGATGCGTCGGGGAAAGAACGCCGGAACTGCAGCTGAGCAGTATTTGTGGACTCACAAAGTGGACGGATACAATTCTCTCTAAAATAAAATTTCTTGAGACAATCAGAGGAGAAACCTTTGAAAGTAGCAGTCATTACAAGACACGCAATTACAAATTATGGTTCGCTATTACAGGCAATCGCAACACAACAGCTTGTTGAGAGCCTGGGGTATGCGTGTGAGGTCATTGATTATATTCGCGAGGATGAGACCTATCAGAATCAGGAGCGCACTTTGCTAAAGTGCAAGCCTGCATTTAACGGGAATGCCCTCAAACGAGCGATGTATCTTGCGTTGCGGCAACATGCTTCAGTAAAATCTGGGGAAAAATTTGAAACCATGCGGAAGAAATATTTGCACCTTACGCGGTGGTATTCAAATTTATCTCAGCTGGAACAGGATAAACCGCAGGCAGATGTCTATATGACAGGAAGCGATCAGGTGTGGGGGCCGGTCATGGACGGTACCTATGACAGTGCATATTGTTTGTCTTTTACCAATGATTGTGACCGACGTGTTGCATTTGCTGCAAGTTTCGGCAGAACGGAATTTACAGAAACAATAGAGGCGTATTACAAGAAGTGGCTTTCCCGATATCATGCAATTTCTGTTCGTGAGGACAGCGCGGTTCAGCTCTTGGCGACGTGGGGCATCCAAGCGCAGCAGGTCGTAGATCCGACGCTTGTATTGGATCATACATATTGGGATACATTGGCTTTACCGATCAAAGAGCAGAAATATATTCTGATCTACCAAATCGGACACAACAAAAAGATGGACGCATACGCCAAGGCGGTCGCAAAAAGAGCAGGACTTCCGCTCGTTCGTGTATCGGCATCCTTCCATCAATGCGTGCGCGGTGGCAAATTTAAGTTTTGCCCCGATATTGGCGAGTTCTTGTCCTATATCAAAAATGCGCAATGCTTAATCACGGATTCCTTCCACGGCACGGCGTTTGCGCTCAACTTTAATACGCCTTTCGTCGAAGTCCTCCCCGGTGAGACGAGTACGCGCAACATGAGCATCCTTCGCCTGACGGGCTTGACCGATCGCATTCTGAAGGATGAAAATGATGTCGACCTCGCTTTCAAACCAATTGATTTTACACATGCCAATGAAGTTTTGTCAGAAAAGAGAAAGGAATCGCTCTCCATTCTCAAGGATATGCTCGGAGAAGCAAAATGAACACAGTTTGTCAACTCGATCAATGTACGGGCTGTATGGCCTGCATTGAAGTCTGTCCTAAAGATGCGATTGCCATAAAGGATAGTTTGAATGCCTACAATGCGGAAATCGATTCCACCAAGTGTATCGGCTGCAACCTATGCCATAAGATCTGCCAGAACAATCGTGATATAGAATTTGTTACGCCCATTCAATGGCATCAGGGCTGGGCGGAGGACGTTGCGGTGCGCGAAGGCGGATCATCCGGCGGAGCAGCATCGGCACTCATGCGTGCTTTTGTCAAGAACTGCGGATATGTGTGCAGCTGCCTGTTTCAGGACGGCGAGTTTGTGTTTGAAACAACAAATGAGCTTTCGGAACTAAGTAAGTTTACTGGTTCGAAATATGTCAAGAGTAGTCCGCAGGGCGCATATAAACAGGTCAAAGAACTTCTTCAAAAGGGCGAAAAAGTGCTGTTTATCGGCTTGCCCTGTCAGGTCGCTGCGCTGAAACTTTTTGTTGGTGAAAAATTGCAGGAAAACCTGTACACAGCCGATCTGATCTGCCATGGAACGCCCTCCCCGAAACTTTTGGGACTGTTTCTAAAGCAGTATGGCTATGCCATGAAAGATCTGAAGGATATCAAATTCCGCATCAAAGGAAAATTTCAGGTGCGCGAAGGGTACAAGGGCATTACGACGACCGGCGTAACGGACAGCTACCTGATTTCGTTTTTGAATGGAATCTGCTATACGGAGAACTGCTATAGCTGCAAATATGCGCGGTTGGAACGGGTTTCCGATATCACGTTGGGCGATTCGTGGGGTACGCAGCTTGCCGAGGATGAAATACGGAAGGGGATTTCGCTACTGCTGTGCCAGACAGAGAAAGGGGAACGATTGTTGTGCGAGGCCGGCTTAAAGCTGGTGAAGGTCGATCTGGACAGAGCCATTGCACGAAACGCTCAGTTGAAAGCGCCGATGCAGAGACCTGTTGCGAGAGCTGATTTCTTCCAAAAGATCAGTAGCGGAAAAAAATACAACAAAGTTATTTTCAAACTCTACCCCAAACAGAGCATGAAGCAATGGGTCAAGGGCATCTTGATCAAAGCGCATCTCTATGGGGGGTGGTAATGAGTTATAGTACTGTGGTGATAGTTCAAAGGGAAGATAGAATATGAAGAAAAAGATATTGTTTGTTTTAAGATCACTGTATAATGGTGGAGCAGAAAAAAGCTTAGTAAATCTTCTCAATGAATTACCGGAAGATAAATATGACATTGATTTGCTACTGTTTAGAAACGAAGGATTGTATTTACAGCAAGTTCCGAAGAATGTAAATATAATCACTCCTCCGCATGATGAAGCGTCACTCTTTGCTTCTATAAAAAAACCTGGTAAATATTTTTTACTAAAAATATTTAGTACAATTATTTCGCGCCTAATAAAGAAAAATACTCATTTGGCAGGGGGGTATCGCTGGAAATACTTTTATTCGAAAAGATTACATAATGTTTCTGATAAATATGATGTTGCTATTGGCTACACGATCGGAGAAGTGCTGTATTATATTGATGAAAAAGTCATCGCAAATAGAAAATTAGTTTGGGTGCATAATGATTATATCACAGCCGGGCATCCAGTTGCGTTTAATAAGCCGTATTTTAAAAACATGGATGCCATTGTCACGATATCTGATAAATGCGCTGATATTCTAAAAGAAGTTTTTCCTGAATTTTCTAATAAAATTTATAATATTCCAAATATTACTTCTTCAACGGTAATCAGGAAAAGAGCGGAGGAGTTTTTTCCGGAAGAATATCAATCCTTGAATTGTCCTTGCATACTTTCTATCGGGAGACTTCATCCCCAAAAGGGATTCGATATGGCAATTTCAGCTGCCGCACAGCTGAAACGACAGGGCGTACGTTTCAAATGGTATGTGATTGGCAATGGCACGTTGGAAAAATCACTCCGAAAACAGATCAAAAAAGAGAATGTTGAGGATTGTTTTATTCTATTGGGTGTACGTGAAAATCCTTATTCCTATATAAAGAACTGCGATTTTTTGGTACAATCTTCTCGATATGAAGGGAAGTCGGTTGTTTTGGACGAAGCGAAGATTTTATGTAAGCCAATTGTTGCCACAGCATATCCGACGGTGAAAGATCAGGTCGAGGACGGGAAAGAGGGCCTTGTCGTAGAAATGTCACCCAATGGCATTGCGCAGGGTGTGAAGCAGATGATTGAGAACGAGGTGCTTCGTAAAAATATTGAACAATATCTTTCTCATCATGAATACGGCAACCAGAATGAAGTACAGAAGTATATGGATTTGATTGATAATGTTTGACTGCTT
>DXBS01000099.1 GCA_019116405.1 Candidatus Gallimonas intestinigallinarum
AGTAACAAGGCAAAAACGCGACGTCCCGCCGAAATCAAGCGGCGGGACGTCTTTTTCATGTTGAGCGCGTCAGTGCACTCCTTTTTTACGATATGTCTGCAGAAAAATATGTCAGATACTCGGGGTCAAACACGAGTTGTTTTTTGAGGTCCCTTAAACTGGTATAGACGGGCTTGGCGCACGCCTCTGAAAAGGGCTGCCAGCAGGCGGGCAGCGGACTGCGGCGGTACTCCTCCGCGTCAAAAAAGATCAGCCGCTCAAACTGGTAGGTCACATACCCGTTGGCCGAGCGGAAGATGACGCAGCGCACCTCGCCGTCCTGCGAATAATCCGTCTCCAGCGTCTGAGGCGACAGCCCCTCATCGCGCATGAACTGCACTGTCTCCTCCCGCGTGGGGAGTTCGCGCTCGATATGGAGCACTTTTTTGGGGGACGTCCCCTCTTTTTTTCGCCCGTGCCTCGTAAACAGACCCATCGTTTTCCCCTTCTTTGGTATGTTTCCCGTTACTCCGCTTTGAAGCTGTTAATCTCGCGCGCCTTCTCCACTTGGAGGAAGATCTCCTGCAGCGCATCGGTATCCGCCTCGGCGATCTTGCCCGCGTCGGCGAGCCTTGCGACGTTCGGGTCAATGGGCATGCGCGCATATGCGGGGATATTGTACTGCCTAGCGAGCGCTTCTGCCTTGCTCGCGCCGAAGATCTCATAGTGCTTGCCGCAGTCGGGACAGGTGAAATAGCTCATATTTTCGACCAGTCCCAAAACGGGCACGTTCATGAGATTTGCCATATTGACCGCCTTCCTGACGATCATGCCGACGAGATCCTGCGGCGTGGTGACGATGATGATGCCGCTTAACGGAATGCTCTGATAGACGGAGAGCGGAACGTCGCCCGTTCCCGGGGGCATGTCGATGAACATGATGTCAACGTCCTCCCACAGCACGTCCGTCCAGAACTGGACTGCCGCGCCCGCGATCAGCGTGCCGCGCCAGACGACGGGGTCATCGTCATGCTCTAATAAACTGTTCATGGACATCAGCTGCAGCCCGCTCATCGTGCGGACGGGATAGATGACGCCCTCGTCCCCCGTCGCGTGCAGCTTGGCGCCGAACGCCTTGGGAATGGACGGGCCGGTGATATCGGCATCGAGAATGGCGGTGCGATAGCCGCGCGCCATCGAGCGGACGGCGAGCAGGGATGTGACCAGCGACTTGCCGACGCCGCCCTTGCCGCTCGCAACGGCGATGACCTTTTTGACGCTCGCCCCTTCATGGAGCGGCTTGATGAGCGATTGCTTGTCCCGCGAGCCGCAGTTGCTGCTGCAGGAGGAACAATCGTGCGTACAATCTGCCATAAAAATCTCCCTTTGAAAATCTTGCCTCTATTGTAGTCCCTTTGCGGGAAAATGTCAACTGTTTCGTATGATACCATGACTACGCACGGGCGTTTGCAGCAGCAAACGCCCGTGCGTAGTCATTTTGTATGAGCCAAGCAGACCCGCAAACGCGACAATGAGACGCGCCGCTTATCCGCGCTCAACGGCGCTGGTTCAGGGCGTAATACTTCCCCTTCAACGCCATCAGCTGTTCGTGCGAGCCCTGCTCGGCAATTCCCTTGTCGGCGATGAACAGAATCCTGTCCGCCTTGCGGATGGTGGAGAGGCGGTGCGCGACGATGAAGCTCGTCTTGCCCTGCAAAATGCGGTCGAGCGCCGCCTGAATTAGGAGCTCGGTCTCCGAGTCGATTGCGCTGGTCGCCTCATCCAGAATGACGATGCGCGGATTCTTCAGGACGACGCGCGCAAAGGAGAGAAGCTGTTTTTCGCCCGCGGACAGTCCCTCGCCGCGCTCGCCCAGCATGGTGTTGTAGCCGTCGGGCAGGCGGGCTGCGACGCGGTCGCAGTAGATCGCCTCTGCTGCCGCGATGCACTCCTCATCCGTCGCCTCGGGCGTGCCGTAGCGGATGTTCTCCAGCACCGTCCCCTTGAAGACAAACGGCTCCTGCATGAGCACGCCAATCTCCTTTCTCAGTGAGTGCAGCGTCGCCTTGCGCACGTCCACGCCGTCCACCTGCACGCTGCCCTCGTTGACGTCATAGAAACGGGTCAGCAGGCTGATGACCGTCGTCTTGCCCGCGCCCGTTGGTCCGACCAACGCGATCTTTTCACCGGGATTTACGTGCAGATCGAAGTGCTCGAGGACGTTGACGCCCGGCTCGTAGCCGAAGGTGACGTCGTTGAAGTCCACTTTGCCCTGCACGTTCTTCAGGGCGACGGCGTCCTCGGCATCGTGAATGGTGACGGGCGTATCGATGGTCTCGTACACGCGCTCCAGGTTGGCGGACACCTGCGAGAGTTGCTGCAGAACTGCCGTAAATTGCAGGAGCGGCTCGGAAAAGATGGAGGTGTACAGCGAGAAGGCGATGACCGTGCCCGCGAGCGCAGTCGTGCCGCCCATGATGAGGGAGAACGCGACGGCGTAGATCGCGAGTACGCCCGCGTTCCAGAACAGTTCGGAGACGGGCGCGTTCAGCTCGTTGCGCCTGACGATCTTCATCCAGGTGGCGGCGCTGTCCTCTTGCAGACCGCGGTAGACTTCGCGGTTATAGTCTGAGCGGTTGTTGTTCTTGATGACCTTCTCGCCCATGATGGATTCAACGATAAAGGCGTTGCGGTTGGAGTTCTTGGCGCGGTGGTGCCGCCACAGCCGCCGTACTGCACGCTTGATGAAGTAGACGCACACGGTGAGCGGGATCGCCGCCGCGTACACGATGGCGGTGAACAGCGGGCTGATGCAGAGCATGAAGATGGTCGCGACGACGATCTTGAGAACGTCCACAATGAGATTGAGAAGATAGTCTGTAAAAAAGTCCGCAAGTTCGTTGATATAGTCGGTGACGCGGATGGAGATCTTGCCCGCGGGACGGTTGTCGTAGTAGTCGAAGGGCAGTTGCTGGAGTTTCAAGAAGATCTCGCGGCGCACCTCTGCGATGATCCTGTGCCCCAGCGTGCCCATGATACGCTTGTGGAAATAGGGCAAAACCGCCGTAAGAATGCCCAGAACGCCCAGCGCGACAATGTACACGATGAGCAGCGTCATGCGCTCGTCGCCGTAGGGCAGCACCTCGTTGACGATGGCGCGGATGATGAAGGGCGGGAACACCGCCGCCACCGACGAGAGCGCGAGCAGCAGAAGGGAGATGAGAAAGAGCTTTTTATAGGGTACGAGGTGGGAGAGCAGACGGCGGAAATACTTGACGTCCACCTTTTCCGACGTAACGACCTCGTCCATGTAGTAGGTATTGCGCTTCATGCCTTATTCCTCCCCTGCCCCGTAGGACGAATCGTCCAGTTGCCCGTCGCTCGTCTGCAACTTCCAGACGGCGGCAAACGCGCCGTCCAAAGCGACGAGCTCCCGGGGCGTGCCGCGCTCCACGATTTCGCCGTCGCGCAGAAAGAGCACTTCGTCGCAGTCCATCACGGAGGAGACGCGGTGCGTCGCAAGAAACAGCGTGTGATCGGGACAGCTTGCCTTGATCGCCGCCAGCACGCGCTTCTCCGTCGCCATGTCGAGCGCCGAGGAGGCGTCGTCGAGGATGAGCACGGGCGCGCCCTTGACGATCGCGCGCGCAATGGAGATGCGTTGCTTCTGTCCGCCCGAAAGCCCCACGCCGCGCTCGCCGACGACGGTCTGATAGCCGTCGGGCAGTTTTTCGATGAACTTGCTCGCCTGTGCGACGTCGGTCGCGTCGTGTACTTCCTCGTCCGTGCAGTCGGGCTTGGCAAATGCGACATTGGCGTCCACCGTATTGGAGAACAGGAACACGTCCTGAAAGACGTAGGCGTACTCCGCGCGCAGCTGCTCCAGGGGGTAGTTTTCGATATTGACGCCGTCGATGGTCACCTCGCCCGAGGTCACGTCAAAGACGCGCGCCAAAAGCTTTAAGAGCGCGGATTTGCCGCTGCCCGTGCCCCCCATCAGCCCCACCTTCTTACCGTAGGGCACATCAAGATCGATATGCTTTAACACCTGCTTTTCGCCCAGCGTCAGGCTGACATCACGGAAGGCGATATGCGGCTGGACGGAGCACAGCTGTGCCGAGGGGCAGTCGGGCACGGCGCTCTGTTCGGTGAGGAACTTCTTCAGCCTTGCGCCCGAGACGAGCTGATTTTGCATCATGAAGCAGGAGCGCGAGATCTGCGTAATGTGCGAGATTATCTTGGTGACGTACGTCGTCGCGGCGGTCAGCGTACCCAAAAGAATGTTGCCGCTTAAAACGAGCAAAACGGCGATGATGACCGTGCCGACATAGCCGATCTGCTGGAAGGTTAAAAAGATGGAGTTGTACTTGGCGGTCAGGCGCACTTCGCGGCAGTTGAGCTCGCGCACCTTATCGTTGCAGGCGTCAAACTTCCTGATTTCCTCCTCTTCTGCGGCGTAGGAGCGCACGATGCGCACCGCGTCCACATTCTCCTGCACGTCCAGATTGATCTCCGAATAGCCGTCGCGGATGGCGCGGAAGAGCTTGCGCGCCTGCGTCAGGTAGCGGATGAGAAAGAAGAGGATGACGGGCGTGATGACGACGGGAAGAATGAGGAAGAAGGGATCGAGCGTCGTCAGGATGACGATGGAGAGCACGATCATGACCGACGAATCGAACAGGTTCATGAGGATGCGCGAATACAGTTCCTTGAAGGTGATGGTGTCGCGGTTCATCGTCGTGAGCAGTTCGCCCATGTTGTAGCGGGAGATGGTCTCGCCGTCCAGCTCCAGAAGCTTTGCGTACGTCTCCTCGCGCAGGGTGCATTCCATGCGCAGCCCGCACCACTGGAAGGTGACGTTCTTGCAGTAGAGAAAGATGAGCCGTGCGCCCAGGACGCAGGCAAAGACGATGGCGAGACCCGCAAAGAGCTGCCAGGTCTGCGGCTCGCCCAGCCAGCCGGTGAACAGAAAGCCCAGAATGCCGCCGCCCTCGGGCGGATCGAGGGGATCGTAGTCGATGAGATAGTCGATGATGCCCGCGGAGATGAGCGGGATGGCGAGGTCGCACACCATGGCAAGCAAGCTGAACAGCTTGGACAGAAGGGAGAGCGGAATATACTTTTTCCAGTAGTGCAGCCCGAAGCGAAAGACGTCCATACTTCCTCCGAAAAATTCGATTTATTGTATCACGTTTTCCTTTGAATGACAAGCGTATTTTTATAGGAAAAGTTGACTTATCTTTCTTTTTTTGCGCCCGTCCCACCCAATGTTCGGGAATGGCAATTTGCGCGCCGTCCGGGAAGCGGACGGCGCGCAAAATATGAGTTTTACAAAACTTTCCCCGATTTCAGTTGCATTTTTTACGCAAATGTGGTATGCTGATAGAGCTGTGATAGGTGGGGAGTTAGCGGTGCCCTGTATCTGCAATCCGCTACAGCAGAGCCGAACGCTTTTCTCGGTGTTGTCTATGGGAGGCTGCATCGGGTAAGGAATGTTGATCGCAAGGTCTTATGCAACGTACGTCCGCGAACCGTGTCAGGGTAGGGATACAGCAGCACTAAACGGTGCCGTGCGTGTGCCATAAGGTAGCTTTGCGGGAGTCACCTGCCCGGTTCCCGCTTCGGTAGGCCGCAACAAAAAAAGCCCTCACAGTTTTTTTGAATATGAGCGCGCGGTGTTTCCGCGCTTTTTTTGTGCTTTTTTGCATGCGGGCTTGCATTTTTTCCGTGCTTGTGCTATACTGAGAGTGCGACACCAACTCCATAGATTCACTACACCGAGGTACGAATCGGCATTTCGTATCTCTTTTCCCGGTGTAGCGGAAGTTGGCGTCGCAGCAAACGGAGATACTTGATGCAGGGCGTGTCTCCGTTTGGAGCACGCTTTTTTTACGCCCTGAAAAAAACTTTCGGAGGTAGGATATGAAACGAAAACTTTTGAGTGTTCTGCTGACGGCAGTCATGGCGCTTGCCTGCGCATTCCCCCTTGCCGCCTGCAACGACGCCCCCACCGCAGACAGCGACGAACCTGTCATCACCCCGGGCGACGACAACCCCACCACGCCTGGCGAGGATACGCCCGACCCTGATGAAAATACGCCTACGACGCCCGATGAGGACACGCCAACGACGCCCGACACCGTCAGCGAGGGGCTGGAATTTTCGTTAAATGATGACGGCGTTTCATATTCAGTCATTGGCATCGGCAGCTGTACCGATGCAGACCTTGTCATCCCCTCCGAGTATAATGGTTTGCCAGTGACAGACATTGGAGATTCGGCGTTCTCACGTTGCAGTAGCTTGACAAGTGTTACAATTCCTGACAGCGTCACAACAATCGGGGACAGCGCTTTCTCTCATTGCGGCGAGGTCCTCATCGGAGAAGTGTCCTTCGATAGTGGTGAATTTGCATATATGTTCACATATCAACTAACAAGCATTACCCTTGGCAGTGGCGTCATAAACATTGGAGATTATGCATTCAGCCGTTGCATCTGGTTGACAAGCATTACGATTCCCGATAGTGCCACCAGCATTGGAAATCACGCGTTCGAAGATTGTAGCAGTTTGGAAAGCGTGACGATCGGCAATAGTGTCAAAAGCATTGGGTATTCTGCGTTCGAAAACTGCAGCAGCCTTACAAGCATTCATGGGTTGCAGCAGCCTTACAAGCATCACGATCCCCGATAACGTCACTAGCATTGAAAGTTCTACGTTCTATGGTTGCGAAAACCTTGCAAGTATTACGATCCCTGACAGCGTCACAAGCATTGGGTATTCTGCGTTCGAAGACTGCAGCAGCCTTACAAGCATTTTAATTCCAAAAAGTGTCACAAGCATTGGGGCATCTGCGTTCGAGGATTGCAGCGGTCTTACAAGCATCTCTATCCTAGACAGCGTCACAAGCATTGTGAGTTCTGCATTCTTAGACACCGCATATTACAATAATGAAAGCAACTGGGAAAATGACGTTCTCTATCTCGGTAATCATCTGATTACAGCACGCAATACACTTTCGGGCGCGTATAAAATCAAAAATGGAACTAAAACAATTGCACATTCTGCGTTCGATTACTGCAGCAGTCTTACAAGCATCACAATTCCCGACAGCGTCGTAAGCATTGGAAGTTCTACGTTCTATGGTTGCGAAAACCTTGCAAGTATTACGATCCCTGACAGCGTCACAGGCATTGGAAATTCTGCGTTCTGTGAGTGCAGAGGTCTTACAAGCATCTCTATCCCCAACAGCGTCACAAGCATTGGAAATTCTGCGTTCTATGATTGCGAAAATCTTATAAACATCACCATTCCCGACAGCGTCACGAACATTGGGAGCAACGCATTCTATGGTACTGCATATTACAAAGACAAAAGTAATTGGGAATATTGCTGGGAATATACAGTTCTCTATCTCGGCAATCATCTAATTGATGTGGATCGTCCCGACAACATGTTTGGAACATATAAAATTAAGAATGGAACCAAAACAATCGCAGATTATGCGTTTAATGGTTGTTGGTATCTAAGCAGCATTACAATCCCCAACAGTGTCACAAGTATTGGGCGTTCAGCGTTTGAGGATTGCAGAAGGCTTACAAGGATTATGATCCCTGACAGCGTCATAAACATTGGAGATTCGGCGTTCTCTGGTTGCAACAGCCTAGAACGCATCATAGTCTCTGAAAACAATACACACTATGCAAGTCAGAATGGAATCCTGTACAACAAGGAAAAAACACAGTTTATCCTTATTCCAAGGGCAATTCAAGGAGAGGTCACCATTCCCGACAACATCACAAGTATTGGAGATTCTGCGTTCTCCAGTTGCAGTGGTCTTACAAGCGTTGAAATTCCCAACAGCGTCACTAGCATCGGAGATTCTGCATTCTCAAGTTGCAGAGGTCTTACAAGCGTTGAGATTCCCAACAGCGTCACTAGCATTGGAGATGAGGCGTTCTCCAGTTGCAGTGGTCTTACAAGCATCTCTATCCCAGACAGCGTCACCAGCATTGGGTATCAGACGTTTGAGTATTGCCGTAATTTGGAAAGCATCAAAATCCCCGACAGCGTCACAAGCATTGGGGCATCTGCGTTCGAGGATTGCAGCGGTCTTACAAGCATCTCTATCCCAGACAGCGTCACTATCATTGGAAAGTCTGCATTCTCGGGTTGTGAAAACCTTGCAAGTATTGCAGTGGCAGGCGGTAATCCCATCTACCACAGTGCGGGGAATTGCATCATTGAAACGGGTAGTAAGACATTGATCGCGGGCTGTAAGAACAGCATCATCCCGACGGACGGCAGCGTCACAAGCATTGGAGATGAGGCGTTCTATGATTGCAGCAGCCTTACAAGCATCACGATTCCCGATAGCGTCACTGACATTGGAGATTATGCGTTCTATGATTGCAGCAGTTTGGAAAGTATTATAATCCCCGATAGTGTCACAAGCATTGGAGAGGATGGATTTTATGGTACTACATATTACAATGACAAAAGCAATTGGGATAATGGCGTCCTCTATATCGGCAATCAACTGATCGTAGCGCGCGACAACCTTTCTGGCGAATATACTATCAAACAGGGTACAAAGAAAATAGCAGCTTATGCGTTCGCGGGTTGCAGCAAACTTACAAGCATCACCATCCCCGACAGCGTCACTGACATTGGAGATTATGCGTTCTATGATTGCAGCAGTTTGGAAAGCGTGGCGATTCCAAATAGCGTTATAAGCATGGGCACATCCGCATTCCAATATTGCTACGGCCTCACAAGTATCACAATCTCCGACAGCATTACTAACATTGGTAATTATGCGTTCCAGTCTTGCAGCAATCTGGAAAGCGTGACGATTGGCAATGGTGTCACAAGCATCGGAAATTCTGCGTTCTCAGAGTGTATCAGTCTTACAAATATTATAATTCCCGACAGTGTAATAAGCATTGGAATTAGAGCGTTCTATGATTGCCGTCGTTTGGAAAACATCGCCTTTGGTAAAAACAGCAACCTAACTGACATTGGGGATTATGCGTTCTATGATTGCGACAGCCTTACAGACATTACCATTCCCGACGGCGTTACTATTATTGGGGATTATGCATTTGAGGAATGCAACTGGCTTGTAAGTATTGGTCTCCCCGATAGCGTCATCAGCATTGGAGAGCGAGCGTTCGGATATTGTACAAGTCTTCAAAGTATCACTATCCCAAATAGTGTGACATGTATCAAAGATTGTACGTTTTTTGAATGCAGTAGCTTGATAAGCGTCACAATCTCTGACGGAGTGACTAAGATTGGAAGCGGCGCATTTTCAGGATGCGAAAGCCTCACAAGCATTACGCTCCCCGATGGAGTAACCAGAATCGGAAGCGGCGCATTCTATGATTGCAAACTTTTGACAGACATCACAATTCCCGACAGTGTTAAATATGTTGGACATTGTACATTTTATGGTTGTAGCAGCCTGACAGATATATTTATTCCCGAAAGTGTGACATGCATTGGGAATAATGCATTTTATGACTGTGCAAATCTTATAAGCGTAACTTTTGAAAACACGCTTGGATGGATGGTGATAGATGAACCCGTAGATGTGACCGACCCCGCACAAAATGCTGTAAACTTAAAGTCTCTGCGCAACTGGGGATATCTGGAACGCAACGAATAATGTGATGACCCAATCGCGAGCCGCCGCCCTTCCCGCATGGGAAGGGCGGCAGTATTTTTTGAAAATCTCCATATAGAAAAACCGCAGGCAGACGCATTTGCGTCTGCCTGCGGAGTGATCTTACTTCATAAATGCAACAAATGCCTTGTAGTTGCTGTAAAGGTCCGCCTTGGAGATCAGCTCGTAGGGCGCGTGCATCGAGATGACGGGCACGCCGATATCCACCGTGTCGATATTCAAATCGGCAAGGATGAGCGCGACCGTTCCGCCGCCGCCTGCATCCACCTTGCCGAGCTCCGCCGTCTGCCAGACGACGCCCTCGCGCTCGAACATTCTTCTCACCTCGCCGACAAATTCGGCAGAGGCGTCGTTGGAGCCGCTCTTGCCGCGCGAGCCCGTGAACTTGCTCATGCAGGTACCGCAGGAGACGATCGCAGAGTTCATCTTCTCAAACACGGACGGGAAGTTGGGGTCGTACGCCGCCGTCACGTCCGCAGAGAGGCACTTGGACGCATAGCGCACCTTGCGGAAGTTCGCGCCCAGCGTCTCGGAGATCTCCTGCATCAGATCTTCATAGATCTTGCTCTGCATGCCCGTCACGCCGTAGCTGCCGATCTCCTCTTTGTCGACCAGCATCGCAAGCACGGTGTGCTCGCTCTCCTCGTTGAGCACCGCCGTGAGCGCAGGATAGGCGCACACTCTGTCATCGTGCCCGTACGCGCCGATGAGCGCACGGTCGAACCCGACGTCGCGCGCGGGGAAGGCGGGAACAGCGGACAGCTCTGCGGAGAGGAAGTCCTCCTCGCACATGCCGTACGTCTTGTTGAGGTACTCGAGCACGGTCAGCTTGATCTTGCTGCCCGCATCGCCGTCGGCATTGGGCAGGCCGCCCACGACGACGTTGAGCTGCTCGCCCTCGATGATCTTTGCGGAGGGCTTACTCATCTGCTCCTGTCCGAGGTGGGGAAGCAGGTCGTCGATATAGAAGATGGGATCCTTGGGATCTTCGCCGATCCTGATCTCCACTTTGCTGCCGTCCTTCAGCACGACGACGCCGTGCAGCGCAAGCGGGATCGCCGTCCACTGGTACTTCTTGATGCCGCCGTAGTAGTGCGTCTTGAGGAAGCACAGCCCGCTGTCCTCATACAGGGGGACCTGCTTGATATCGACGCGGGGAGAATCGATGTGCGCCGCGAGGATGCGGAAGCCGTCCGTCTCCAGATCGCGCGTGCCGACGCGGAACACGACGATGCTCTTGTTGCGGTTGATGAAATACTTCTTGTCGCCCGCCGTGAGCGGATCACCGAAGTGATACTCGGTGAACCCCTTCTCCTGCGCCAGTTCGACGGCGGCAGCGCATGCCTCGCGCTCGGTCTTGGCGACGTCTAAAAAGTGCTTGTAGCCCTCGGCATACGCATACATTTCCTTGCGCTCGTGCTTGGATGCCTGTTCAAAGTAGTTCTTCTTCTCGTAGGACAGCTCGCTGTAACGCGCCTGTGCCTTGTTCTTCTTTTCAGCCATATGAACATTTCTCCTGTAGTTTTTTCGGCTTCATTATACCATATCCGCCCCAGGAAAGGCAATCAAAAAGCAGCGGCGTTCACCGCTGCCAATGCGAAATTATTTTCACAATTGTACACTTTTTACCATGGCGCCGCCGTCCCGCTTGCGGGACGGCGGCGCCATGTTCTGCAGCCAGGTCCGCACAAGTTACAACGTTGCGGCCCTTCCTAATCGGTCGCGTCTGCGCGCCAGACACGCAGCAATGCGCCGACATAGTCATAAAACCGAACGCCGCCGATCTCGTACTCCGGTTCGGATACATAGTCGTATCCGTGGTAATCATCCGTAATGTGAATGACAATGTTTTCGTGATAAGTGCCGTAATAGGCACGGATGATCACGTGCTCGAACGTGCCCTCCGGCATCGCAATGACGTCATTCAAATAGGTGCGTTTGATCTGATTGGCGCGCTCCTCGTCCAACATTTCAGGCGCCGTGGGTTCCGGGGCATAGCTCTCCCCCATGAGCGCTTCGTTCCCCTCCGCCCCTTGGTTATAATAATATGCGATACTCAAGATATCGTCCCGCGTCAGCCAACCGTTTTCGTAAGCCTCTTCCAGCGAATAGAAATTCCCGACCGACGCCGCATACTGCTGTTCCTGCGTACAGCCCGCAACAAGCACCGTCGCAACGAGCGACATACAAGCCGCCACAAACGCCAACCATTTTTTGCCATTTTTCATATTTCGTCCCCCTTGTCCTCTCACCCTATCAGACGCAGGAAACAGTGAAAATGTGACAGTCGTTGACAAAATCCTGACCATACAACGGCGCGCCGCCGTGCAATTGCACGGCGGCGCGCCAGTGATACAAATATCGGAGCAAAATTTCTCACCCCAACATTTATTATAGAGCCAATAAAAAATCCCGAGCGGTTGACTCGGGATCTTTGTTGCATTAAACAAGCTCGATGACTGCGACTTCCGCACCATCGCCGCGGCGCTGACCGAGCAGGTAGATGCGAGTGTAACCGCCGCCCTGACCGACCTCTTCCTTGCGCTGTGCGTACTTAGGAGCGATCTCGTTGAAGAGCTTCTCCATCAGAGGGTGCTGCACCTTCGCAGTGCGCGCCTTGTAGTCGCTCTTCTTTTCGTTGAACGCCTTGATCTCCTGCAGGTCGTACGTCTTTGCCATGATGGCACGGCGGGCTGCGAGCTTCTTGGGACCGTCCTTGACGGCGGTCGACTTGATCTCCTTGCCCTTCTTATCCTTTGCAACGACTTCGTACTCCACCACGTCATCATAGGTGTTGACCGCCTTGGTGATGAGCTTCTCCACATAGGGACGAAGCTCCTTTGCGCGGGAAGCCGTCGTTTCAATTCTGCCGTACCAGAGAAGCTGGGACGCCTGATTTCTCAGGATCGCGAGGCGCTGCTCCGTCGTTCTGCCCAATTTACCCGGCATGATTTAATCCTCCTTTTTAGTAAGCGAAAGACCGTACGCTTCGAGTTTCTGCATGACTTCGTCGAGCGACTTTTTGCCGAGGTTGCGCACCTTGAGCATTTCGTCCTCTGTCTTGCTGATCAGGTCTTCCACGGTATGAATGTTGGCTCTCTTCAGACAGTTGTAGGAACGGACGGAGAAGTCCATGTCCTCGATCTTCATGGAGAGAATCTGCTGCTGCTTGTCGTCATCCGTCTTGACGAGAATATCCATATCCTTGATGGTATCCGAGAGGTTGACGAACAGGCTGATATGATCCTGCATGATCTTCGCCGCGAGGGAGACAATCTCCTTGCCCGAGAAGGTGCCGTTTGTCCACACTTCGAGCGTGAGGCGGTCGTAGTCAATGTTCTGACCGACGCGCGCGGGCTCGACGTTGTAGTTGACCTTCTGGACAGGCGTGTAGATGGAATCGATGGGAATGTAGTCGATGATGGGCTGCTTGTTTTCCTTGGCAGGCTTGTAGCCTCTGCCGCGGCCGATCGTGATCTCCATGTCGATCTTTCCGCCCGCGTCCACCGTGCAGATGTACTGGTCGGAATTGATGATCTCCACTTCCGCATCCTGAGAAATGTCCGCAGCCGTGATGACCGCGGGCCCCTCCTTGGTGAGGCGGAGCGTCTTGGTATAATCCTTATCGGTGATCTTCGTCTTGATCGCAAGCAGCTTGAGGTTGAGAATGATCTCGGTCACGTCCTCTTTGACGCCGGGAAGCGCGGAAAACTCGTGCTTGACGGTGCCGTCCATGAACTTGATCCCCTGCGCCGCGGCGCCCGGAAGCGCCGAGAGCAGGATGCGTCTTAAGCAGTTGCCGATCGTGAGACCGAACCCCTTTTCCAGCGGCTCGACGACGATCTTCGCATACGACTTCGCATCGTTCTCGACGACCTCGATCTTGGGCATATCCATTTCGATCATAAAGTTACCTCCTTATGACTTAAGTTACTTGGAGTACAACTCGACGATCATGTGCTCCGCGATCTGGGTATCGATGTCCTCCCGCTTGGGAAGCTCGAGAACTTTTCCTTCCAACTTCTCAAGGTCGCCTTCCAGCCACTTGGGCATATTGGGCGCCTTCGAGTTCTTGACCTGTTCGAAATAAGCGTTCTTGATTTTGTTCTCACGCACCTGGATGACATCCCCTGCCCTGACAATGTAGGAAGGGATATCTACCTTCTTGCCGTTGACGGTGAAGTGCGCGTGGCTGACGAGCTGACGTGCCTGGAGACGGGTCGACGCAAAGCCGAGGCGATAGACGACGTTGTCGAGGCGGCGCTACAGAAGGGAGAGCATGTTTTCGCCCGTGACGCCCTTCATGCGGTCTGCCATGTCATAGTACTTTCTGAACTGCTTCTCGCTGACGCAGTAGATGAACTTTGCTCTCTGCTTCTCACGAAGCTGCAAGCCGTACTCGGAAACCTTTCTCGACTTTCTGCCCGACGTTCTGTTCGACTTCTTGTAGCAGCCGATGCTCGCGGGATCGATTTCGAGGAATCTGCATCTCTTCAATTTATGATATTTATTGATAGCCATGAATCTCTCCTTGCCTTACACTCTTCTGCGCTTGTGGGGGCGGCAACCGTTGTGCTGGATGGGCGACACGTCGGAGATGAGCGTTACCTCCAATTCGCAGTTCGCCAGCGCACGGATCGCAGACTCTCTGCCCGCGCCGGGACCCTTCACGTACACTTCGACGGAACGGAGACCGTGCTCCTTCGCTGCCTTTGCCGCCGTCTCGGCTGCCATCTGCGCAGCGAACGGCGTACCCTTACGCGAACCGCGGAACCCGAGCGAGCCTGCGCTCGACCAGGAGATCGCGTTGCCGTTCGTATCCGTAATGGTGACGAGCGTATTGTTGAAGGTGGACTGAATGTGAACCTGTCCTTTATCTACCTTTTTCAGTTCCTTGCGTTTGCGCGAAACGACCTTTCTCTTATCTGCTGCCATATCGCACTCTCCTTACTTCTTCTTGTTCGCCACCGTACGGCGGGGACCTTTTCTCGTTCTTGCGTTGCGCTTGGTGCTCTGCCCGCGGACGGGGAGACCCTTTCTGTGGCGCACGCCGCGGTAGCACCCGATTTCCATCAGGCGCTTGATGTTGAGGCTGACCGCCCCGCGAAGTTCACCTTCCACCATGTAGTTGTGGTCGATGTATTCTCTCAGTTTGGAAACGTCGTTCTCGTCGAGATCCTTCACGCGCGTGTCGGGATTGATCCCCGTAGCGGCGAGAATTTTCTTGGACGTGGTAAGACCGATCCCGTAAATGTAGGTGAGGCCGATTTCAACCCTTTTCTCTCTGGGTAAATCCACACCGGCAATACGTGCCATGAAATATTCCTCCGTGATTTTTTCGGTAAAATAATTGTATCGGAAACGGACAATTTTCGGAAACAGTGGAAAATATTTCCGCAAAAAAGCCGTGTATTTTCGCCTGAAACGCGCAAAACAAGCCGACTTCCTGTGCCGTTCCGCACGGAAATCCGCTTATTCTTCGCTCAAATTTGGCGGTCTGACCTAAACCGCGTGGAGTATTATAACATACTTCCGCGCGGTCTGTCAACCATTTTTCATCTGTATTTCAGCCCTGTCTCTGCTTGTGGCTCTTATCCTTCGAGCAGATGACCATGACTTTGCCGTTTCTCTTGATGACCTTGCACTTATCGCACATGGGCTTGACGGACGGACGTACTTTCATTTTTTTGTTCTCCTTACAAAGCGTAATGTTATAAGCAATGCTGTTCCGATCTGATTGAATGCGGCGCTTCCCGGCGCGATCCTTACCGATCCGAAGTTTTCAGCCGACCGACACTCTTTCAATGCGGCGTTTCCGGTTTCAAGCCAACCGAAACCCTTCCGGCGTCTGTATTTTTGGACCGAAGTTTCAAGCCAGCCGACACTCTTCCGGCGAATAGTTCCGTGTAAGACAAGGAGCGTGCGCAAACGCCGACGGGAGTTTACTGAGCGGTAAATGACCGAGGCGTGCGTAAACGCGACACAGTATTACACGAGAAATATTTGCTGAAAATCAGGACTTGCTGCGCCACGTAATCCGCCCCTTCGTCAGATCGTACGGGCTCATTTCCAGCTTGAC
>DXBS01000100.1 GCA_019116405.1 Candidatus Gallimonas intestinigallinarum
GCCCCGACACCGCAAAACTCACGATGGAACTGCGCGAGGAGGGCGCGGAGCACGCCGCCGTGACCGCCGCCTGCGGCGCACGCGCCGAACTGCTACTTTCCGCGCTGGAAAAGGCAGGCATTGACCGCAAAGAGGTCAGGACGCTCTCCCTGCGTGTGGACGCGCGCTATGAGACAACGGACGGGGCGCGCACCTTTGCTGGCTATACGGCAGTGCAGCGGCTGCAACTTCTGTGCGGCGCGGACGCGGGCACGCTGGCGCCCATCCTCGAAGCGGCGCGCACGAGCGACGCCGATCCCCTGCTCTCGCTCGACTACACCGTGCGCGATCTGCAAAGTTATCGGGCAAACCTTCTGTCCCTTGCCGTCGAGGACGCGGCGGACAAGGCGGCGATCATCGCCGAGGCGGCGTGTGTCCCCCTCGGCCGACTGCTGAGTGTGACCTATGCCCAGCCCGTCGCCATGCCCATGCGCACGCTGAGAATGGCGGCGCGCGGCGACTTCGGCGCCGACCTCACACCCGAGGACGTGACGCTCTCCGACGAGGTCACCGCCGTCTACGAGATCGAATGACGTCTTAAATTATAGCAGCCGCCCCGCCCGCCGCAGAATGCGGCGGGCGGGGCGGCTTTTCTCTGCAAAACTTATTCTATATGGGACGCATTTTCAGGGGACGTCCCCTCGTTTTTTGCACCATGCGCCCGATCGACGGCGCGATTGCACAGTTCCGTCATGACAATCAGGAGCGCCAGGAACGCGCCCAGCCAGAGCGGCAGCCACGCGAGGGAGACAAACTGCGCGAGCACGCCGAACAACGGCGGCATGAAGGTCGTGCCCAGATAGGCGAACGCCATCTCCACGCCGATGACGGACTGGGAGTTCTCCGCGCCGAAGTTGGCGGGCGTCGCGTGGATGATGGAGGGGTAGACGGGCGCGCAGCCAAACCCGATGATGAGGAAGCCCGCCACGGCGGTGTATGTTCCGAGCGGCAGCGCGAGCAGAACAAGCCCGACGGCGATGACGCCCGCGCCGATACGGATAAGCATCCGGTCCCCCAACTTTTCCGAGACAAACCCGCTCAGAAGCCGCCCCGCCGTCAGCCCGATATAGAAGAGGGAGCCGAGCATCGCGGCAAGGTCGGAGCTCGCGCCCTTGTAGCCGGCAAAATAGCTGCTCGCCCAGTACATGGAAGTCGCCTCCAGCGCGCTGTAGGCAAAGAAGGAGATCAGCAAAAAGACGACCCCCTTTATGCGGAAGGTCTGCGGGAGCGTGATGGGCTTTGTGCGAACTTCCGCCTTCTGCGGCTTTTTCCAGAGGGGCAGGGAGAGAAATAAGAGCACCGTCAGCCCGATCTGCACATAGGAGGTGATGCGGTAACCCCCTTCCCAGCCCGCCGCCCCCGTCAGGCATGCGCCCATGATAAAGGGACTGACCAGCGCGCCCAGCCCCCAGAAGCAATGCAGCCAGCTCATGTGGCGGGACTTGTAGTGCAGCGCCACATAGTTATTGAGCGCCGCGTCCACGCCGCCCGCACCCAGCCCGTAAGGAACCGCGATGAGCAGGAGCATCCAGAAGGAAGTCGCAAAGGAGAAGCCGAGCATCGCCGCCGCCGTCATGAGGACGCTGACCGCCGTCACGACGCCCGTTCCGAACTTTTTGGTGAGGAAGTCGGAAGCGAGACTGGAGGCGACGGTCCCGCCGAGATGATCATGGTGACAATGCCCATCGCCGAGAGCGGCGCACCCAGATCCTGGTGCATGACGGGCCACGCAGAACCGAGCAGGGAATCGGGAAGCCCGAGGCTGATGAAGGCAAGATAGATGATCGCAAGCAGAAGTGCAGCCATATGAGATTGTTTTGGCGCAGAAAGCGCAGTCACTCCTCTGTCAGAATGATAAGTTTGTGGGAAAATTCGGTCAGCCAGCCGTTGGACAAATTCAGCCCGACCCGCATATAGTACTCGCCCGTGTGGGTGCAGCCGTCCAGCGTGTTATGATAGCGCTTTTCCGCGTCCAGTCCGCGCAATTTAAGGAAGCGGAACTGCTCCAGCTCCTTCAACTTGTTCATGAACAGCACGAGGGAGGTTGACTTATCCTGCGAGACGCACTGCATGCACATGTAGTTGCCCGCGTACGGAGCGCAGAGGTGATAGAGCGTCCCCCCTTCGATGACGTCGCGGTGATACTTCCGGTAGAGCTCGGCATGCGCGGCGAGGTCGGAGACCTCTGCCTCGGTCAGGACATTGGGGTTCATCTCATACCCGTATGTACCGAACAGGGCGAGCGCCGCCTTTGTCGCATAGGGCGCGACCTTGCTGTCGTTGACATGCGAGGCGATCGCAGAGAGCGGATAGCCGAGCGACGTATTGAACTGGATGTCCATGCGCTGGGCGGGGTCGGACTCATCGCTGCACCAGATCTGCGGGCAATAGCAGAGCGTACCCATGTCAAACCTGCCGCCGCCCGAGGCACACCCCTCGAACATGATATCAGGGTATTCGCGCGTCAGCCGACCGAGGAGGGAATAGTACCCCAAGACCAGCCTGTGATAAATCTCGCCCTGCCGTTCGGGCGGGTAGGCGCGCGAGACGTGCTCGGCGACCGTGCGGTTGTAGTCCCACTTGATATAGTCGACGGGATACTCCTGCAAAAAGTCGTTCATCTGCGCGTAGACCGCCTCGACGACGGCGGGATTGGCGAAGTCAAGATGCAGCTGATGACGCATGAGCGAGAGTTCGTCCTCCCCCCAGCCGAGCGCATATTCGGGGTGCGCGCGGAACAGGTCGCTGTCCGGGTTGACCATCTCCGGCTCAAACCAGATGCCGAACTTGACGCCCTTTGCGTGGCAGGCGTCGATGACGCGCTTTAAGTCGATCTTTTTCTCGTTGACCTGCCAGTCGCCCAGCCCCGCGGTATCATCGTTGCGCGCGCCAAACCAGCCGTCATCGAGGACGAAGAGTTCCGCCCCGATTTCGCACGCGTCCTCTAAGTAGGAGAGAATGAGATCGGTATCAAAGGTGAAGTAGCACCCCTCCCAGGAGTTGAACAGGACGGGCTTATAGTCCTCGTTTTTGGCATACGTCATCAGGTTTTCGCGGATAAAGCGGTGGAATGTCTGCGACATCTTGTCCACGCCCTCCGCAGAATAGGCGATGACCGCCTGGGGCGTCTGGAAGTCCTCGCCCGGCTCCAGGATCCACTCGAAGTCCTCATCATTGATGCCGTAGGTGATATGCAGCCCGCGGAAGAGACCGACAAAGGTGCGGAACTTGAAGTTGCCGCTGTAGATCAAATTGAAGCCGATGACCTCGCCCTGCTCCATGGTGGCGTGGCGTTCTTTTAAGTAGACGAAGGGATTTTCCTCCGCCGAGGAGCGCCCCAGGTTGGAGGAGACTTCCTGCACGCCGTCCACGACGGCGTTCTCCGTATAGTCGCGCTCCTTCGCCCACCTGCCCCTGAAGTGCACGAGGTCATAGTCCGCGCGGGGCAGGTCGAGCTGCATGGACATGGCGCGCGTCAGACGCACCGCCTCATCCGTACCGTTCTCGACGGAAAAGCTCTTGACGAGCACGTCCTTATCGGCGAAGATCGTGAGCACGAGATGCGCCCACAACTCGCGCGTGCGGTCCTTGAGAAGAATATCCAGCGTCTCGGCATTCTCCCCGTGCGCGTGCGGCAGCTCCTCCAGATCGGGCGCGCCCTCTTCGATGGTGTAGCTGTCATAGCGGAAGTCGGTGACATACGAGCCGGAACCGTCGCGCACGATGAGCGGCGCGCCGCGCTTATCGGTGAGGGCGTGCGGGGAGCACTCCAGGGGCGCGCAGTCCGCCTTGAAACCGTCCGCGTACCCCACGTCCGCGTCGCTTGTTACGAGATAGCGCGGCGTCGCGTACCCGCCCGCATCGCGCATGCAGGAAACGTCGGTATAGTCCGCCATGTGCCTGCCGAAATAGACTGTCTCCAGATAGCCCGCGTCATTGACATAGATCGCATACCCCATGCTGCCGTTGTCCAGCACGAATATGCGCGCGTCCTCGTGATAGGTGATCATTGTATTCCTCCCAATGTTTTTCTCATTATAACGCATTTTCTTTTGCTTGGCAAGCGGGTGATCGCAACAAATCTGCATCTTGACAGACTTTGCGATCAATGGTACAATAAACATGCGAAAACAACGCACGACAAGGAGGAAACGGTATGGATGCACGCTATGAACCCCTGTTCACGCCGTGGAAGATCGGCAACGTGGAGATCAAGAACAGGATCGTCCTCTGTCCGATGGGCGGGACATCGCTGTTCGGCTGGATGGAACACAATCACTTTGACGAGGATGCAGCGAACTTCTTTCTGGAGCGCGCGAAGAACAACGTCGGGCTGATCATTCCCGGCATCGCGCCGCTGCGGGGCATCATGTACGGGGGCTGGCTTTATAAAAACAAGAAGATGTTCCGTCAGCTCAAGGAGTACATGGTCAAGATTCACGCGACGGGCGCAAAGCTCTTTGTCCAGCTCACGGCGGGCTTCGGCAGGTCGTTCGCGATTACAAACCCCCTTGTACCCTTCCTGAAGCACCCCGCACTCGGCGTATTCATCAAGCCGTTTGTCGACGTCTCCTATATCTGCGCATCCCCTTCCAGACTTCCCTCGCGCTGGGCGGAGGACGTCAAGGTGCGCGCGCTCAGAAAAAAGGAGATCGAGCAGATGGTCTATGCCTTTGCCGAGACAGCGCGTCTTTGCAAAGAGGCGGGCGTAGACGGCGTGGAGGTTCATGCCGTGCATGAAGGGTATCTGATGGATCAGTTCACGACGCCCTACACCAATCAGCGCACGGACGAATACGGCGGCAGCTTTGAAAACCGCTACCGCTTTGCGACGGACGTCGTAAAGGCGATCAAGGCAAAGTGCGGGAAGGAATACCCCGTATCGCTGCGCTATTCGGTCGTCAGCAAGACCATCGGATTCGGCGTGGGCGCGATCCCGGGCGAGGATTATGTCGAAGCCGGGCGGGACATGGCGGAGAGCGAGAAGGCGGCAAAATACCTGCAGGATGCGGGCTACGATATGCTCAACGCGGACAACGGTACATACGACGCCTGGTACTGGGCACATCCGCCGGCATACATGCCCAAGAACTGCAACCTGGACGACGTGGCGCACATCAGGAAGTTTGTGGATATCCCCGTCGTCTGCGCGGGCCGCATGGAGCCGGAAGTTGGCGCGGATGCGGTGCGCGACGGCAAGATTGACGCCGTGGGCGTCGCGCGGCAGTTCCTGACGGACGGCGCGTGGGTCACCAAACTCATGGAAGGGCGTACCGAGGACATTCAGCCCTGTATCTGCTGCCACAACGCCTGCTTTGCAATGGCGCACTACAAGGGCGCGGCAAACGACGAGCCGCTCTCCGACGCCAAGCACATGGCGCGCTGTGCGCTCAACCCGCAGACCATGCACGGCGGCAAGTATGCGATCACGCCCGCAAAGAAGGCAAAGAAGATCGCGGTCATCGGGGGCGGCATCGGCGGCATCGAGACCGCGCGCATCGCAGCGCTGCGCGGGCATACCGTCACGATCTATGAAAAAACGGACAGGCTGGGCGGCGTCTTTATCCCAGCCGCGGCGCCCTCCTTCAAGGAGAAGGACAGAGAGCTCATCGAATGGTACCGCCGTCAGATCGCCGCGCTGCCCATTACCGTCCAATACAATACCGAAATCAGAGATCTCTCCGCGTTGGACGCAGACGAGATCGTCGTCGCGACGGGTGCAACGGCAAAGCGGCTGCGCATCCCGGGCATCGAGCGCAGCATGGAGGCGATTGACTACTTAAGCGGCAGACAGGTCGGGCAGGACGTCGTCATCATCGGCGGCGGACTGACCGGCTGCGAGATCGCGTACGATCTGTATCTGCAGGGTAAAAAGCCCGTCATCGTCGAGGCAAAGAGCGACGTCATGGCGGTACGCGGGCTGTGCCTTGCCAACTCCTCCTATTTAAGAGACTTCTTCCGCTGCAACAAGATCCCCGTCTATCTGGAAAGCACCGTGCCGAGCATCGGACAAAACAGCGCGACCGTCCGCTATAAGGACGGCAGCACGCGGGAGATCAGGGCGGACGACGTCATCGTGTCCGTCGGCTATGCACCCGCGCCGATCGCAAAAAAATCGGCGCACGTCCACATTGTGGGCGACGCCTGCAAGGTCGGAAATCTGCGCACGGTCATCTGGCAGGCATGGGACGTGGCGCTCAGACTCTGACACTTTTGCCGCGGCATTCAGCGTATGACAAGATAGCACAGTTTGGCACAAAAATACGCTGACGGAGCCGAAAATTGTAACCAACTGCATGCGGCGGCGACCCGTTCGGGTCGCCGCCGCATCTCAATGTCACCATTATCCCGGATAACCGATCATATACCCCCACTCATCGACGACATACTCCCACGTGCCGTTCTCGCCGTACCGATCCTCCGAATACTGTATGAGGTAATACTGCACGCCGTCCGTCATGAGGTAGATCTGATCTCTTTGAATTCCATGGTTTCGCCTCCGCGTTATTCTTGCATTGATTATAGAATACGCCGCATATTTTTTCAAGTCCGCGCGCCCGTTCCGTCCGTTACTTCCCCGTTACTTCCGAGTAACAGCCCGCCATTGGTACAATTTTTCCCATACGTTCCCGAAAATTCGCGCCAGGCGTGAAAAGCGGCGTCCGCACCTTGGCACGGACGCCGCCTCAATCCCAGACCAATTACAACTCCTATCCTCACAGTGCAAGCAAGGCTTTTTCAAATTCTTCCAATGCACCCAAAAACAAATTGATTTGGCGTTCCACATCTTCGCGCACTTCGTCAAAATCCAGTTCACGTCTTTCCGAATTGAGCAAAACGCAATTTTTCAAAGTGGCATATTTCCCCGCAACTTCTTTTGACGGCATCAATTTTTGTAAAATCAAATGCTGAACATTGCTCCAATCAAGTTCTTTGTTGCCCTTCTGTAATCCAAAATTGATTGCGATATCAGGTTTTTGCGCTGACAGACATACGCGCAGTTTCAAAAGTCCCCCATCTCTGATCTGCTCGCCATGTCTCGCAAACACCTCTTCCATGGCGGGCGTATAGAATTCAAAATATTTATCGCTGTCCTTCCATGTTACGACTGCCTGTAGCTTCTCGATCAACGTATCCTTGCAATACTTGATAACAGCATTGGCATTGTCAGAATTATACCTTAACAAGAGTGATATTTCTGCTTCATAGGCTCTATATATCTCACGGCATTTTGCTCTGACCTGCTCATCCTCTTTCAAAATATTCTTCTTCACCATTGCGACATAGTCCTCCATCAAAAACAATACTCTCTGTTCCGTGCAATCCTTCTTGATTTTTTCTATCATGCGCAAAATTGTCCTGTAGCTGAACAGACAATACCTTTCGTGTGCGTCGCTATGCTCCTGCCTATTGTCAGGAACCGTGCCCTGCGGAGTGAGATAGACAAAAATTTTTCTGTCGATCAAATTATGATTTGCGCGGCTGTATGTTTTTAATTGTTCGATATATCTGTATAATTGGTCATCGTGATTGTCTGTAAAGACTTTGTTTTCAATGACAATTGCCGTCTTTGTAGCCTTTGATTCGATATAAATATCGATACGACTTTCACTATCAACAAGGACGCGCTCACGATATATTTCAACTTTTTTATCGTTTATAAAGTCCGATAAATCATCCTCGGAACGGATCCCCGCCGCCACAAGCGCATTGCGATTCCGCGCCTGAACACTTACGCTTTCATTCCGGAATAGCTGTTTGCAAAATTCCGACAAAAATTTATTGCCAAGTCCATGGGGCTTACCTGGATCAAGCAGCCATGCAATGAACGCCGAGTGCTTGACTTCTTGCCGTTCCATCCCCACAGCGTCAAATATGTTCGCTTTTACATTTTCGATTGCTTTGATCTTTTCAAGCTCGGCTTGCAGACTTTCCAGTTTGTCGAGAATAGTCACATTTTGCTTTTGCATAGATGATAAAACCTGAAATTAATTTGATACCATCATTGTAACGCTGCCAAACGAAAAAGTCAAGAGGAGAATTGAATTCGCCTATATCAATCCATAAAAGTAAAGGGCATTTCAGCGATTCGCCAAAATGCCCTTATTATTCTTATATTTACTTGCTCATACCTTCCTGCACGGCGACCGCGACTGCGACCGTTGCGCCGACCATGGGGTTGTTGCCCATGCCGATGAGGCCCATCATCTCGACGTGCGCGGGAACGGACGAGGAGCCCGCGAACTGCGCATCCGAGTGCATTCTGCCCATCGTGTCCGTCATACCGTAGGACGAAGGACCTGCCGCCATGTTGTCGGGGTGCAGCGTTCTGCCAGTGCCGCCGCCCGATGCGACGGAGAAGTACTTGAAGCCGACCTCGTTGCACCACTTCTTATAGGTGCCTGCGACGGGGTGCTGGAAGCGCGTGGGGTTGGTGGAGTTGCCCGTGATGGAGACGCCCACCTTCTCCAGCTTCATGATCGCAACGCCTTCGGGGACGTTGTCCGCGCCATAGCACTTGACCTTTGCGCGGGGGCCGTCCGAATAGGCGACCTCGTTGGTGACGGTGACCGTCTCCGTATAGGGATCGAACACCGTTTCGCAATAGGTGAAGCCGTTGATGCGGGAGATGATGAACGCCGCGTCCTTGCCGAGACCGTTGAGAATGACGCGCAGCGGATTCTTGCGGACCTTGTTCGCGTTCATTGCAATGGAGATCGCGCCCTCTGCCGCCGCGAAGGACTCGTGCCCCGCGAGGAAGCAGAAGCAGTCCGTCTCCTCGGAGAGGAGCATCTTGCCCAGATTGCCGTGGCCAAGGCCGACCTTTCTGTTCTCGGCGACCGAACCGGGGATGCAGAATGCCTGCAGGCCGATGCCGATGGCGGCAGCCGCGTCCGCCGCGTTGGTGCAGCCAGACTTGATGGCGATCGCCGCGCCGACGGTGTATGCCCAGACCGCGTTCTCAAAGCAGATGGGCTGGGTGCCGCGCACGATCTTGTCGCAGTCTACGCCCTTTGCAAGGCAGATGTCCCTGCACTCTTCGACCGAGGAGATGCCGTACTCTTTGAGGACGCCGTTGATCTTATCGATTCTTCTCTCATATCCTTCAAACAAAGCCATACCGCTCACCTCCTTACTCTTTGCGAGGGTCGATGTACTTCACCGCACCCTGCTCTTCAGAAAATCTGCCGTAGTGACCCATGGCCTTCGTCCAAGCTTCGTTGGGCTCGAGCCCCTTCTTGATGAAGTCGGTCATTTTGCCGAGGGAGACAAATTCATAGCCGATGACCTGATTGTACTTGTCAAGCGCGAGGCGGGTGACATAGCCTTCCGCCATTTCCAGATAGCGCACGCCCTTCAGAGCGGTACCGTACATCGTGCCGACCTGCGAACGAAGCCCCTTGCCGAGGTCTTCAAGGCCCGCGCCGATCGTAAGACCGTCATCCGAGAACGCCGACTGCGTTCTGCCGTAGACGATCTGCAGG
>DXBS01000101.1 GCA_019116405.1 Candidatus Gallimonas intestinigallinarum
CTTGCCCATCTTCTTGCCCTCGCTCGTCGTGAGCAGGGTAAAGGTCATGGCAAATGCGGGCTTTTGCTCCTTGCGGCGGATGAGGTCGGCGCCCGCGAGGATATTGCTCCACTGATCGTCGCCGCCCAGCTCCAGCGCGCAGCCGTACTTTTTGAAGAGCACCAGGAAGTCGTATGCCTGCATGAGCATGTAGTTGAACTCCAGGAAGGAGAGCCCGCGCTCCATGCGCGACTTGAAGCACTCCGCCGTTAGCATCTTGTTGACGGAGAAGTGCACGCCGATATCGCGCAAAAAGTCGATATAGTTGAGGTTTAACAGCCAGTCGGCATTGTTGACGATGATCGCGCCGTTCTCCCCTTCAAAGGAGATGAAGCGGGACATCTGCTTTTTGAAGCACTCGACGTGGTAGGCGATGGTCTCCTTGGTCATCATCGAGCGCATGTCCGTCCTGCCCGAGGGATCGCCGATCATTGCCGTCCCGCCGCCGATGAGGATGATGGGCTTGTGCCCCGCGTCCTGCATGTGCTTCATGGCGATGAGCTGCATGAAGTGACCGACGTGCAGACTGTCCGCCGTCGGGTCAAAGCCGATATAAAAGGGCACGCTCTCCGCGCCGAGCTTTTCATACAGCTCATCTTCGTATACCGTCTGTTTGATAAATCCCCGCGCACGCAGGGTGTCCATCACGTTCTGCATTTTCGTCTCCTTATACTGCCCGTCTGTAACAAAAAAAGCGGTCTGCACGCGCAAACCACTTCCCAGCCTTCGATCTACGCGCGAAAAGAGTATTACGCAACAACGTAATACGCGTAGCCGTAAATTGCAACTGCGAGCGAATGTTTCATGCTCTTATTATACGCCCCTTTTGCGTCTTTGTCAAACGCTTGCACTGTATTCATGCAAAATTCAGCGTATTTTCCGACGGCTCGCCCAATCCCTTCATCGCAAGAAAGCGGGACAGGACGCGCTCCGCCGTCATATCGTCTGCGAGGCGGGCGCGGAGAGCTGCATTGCGTCGCTCTCTTGCTTCGCGGCGCAGAATATCCAGTTGCTTGTCCATAGAGAGCTTGTTCATACTCCCTATTGTACGCATCAAACTTGACAGATATTGTCATATATGCTAAAATTGTTTCAAGAATTTTTTGCGTTATTTCCGAGGAAAAGCCGATGAAGTACCAGATCATGATGGACATCTTCTTTACCCTGCTCAAAAAGAGGCACACGAGCGCAACCGAGCTTGCCGCGCGCTACAACGTTTCCCCCCGCACCATCTACCGCTATATCGACGAGATGACCGTCGCGGGCATTCCCATCGACGTCTCGCGCGGGGCGGGCGGCGGCATCTATATTTCGGATGCCTACAAGCTTCCGCGCGGGTTTATGACGCGGGAGGAGTATGACCGCGCGATCGGGGCAATGCGCGCCATGGAGAGTGAGCTCGGCGATCCCGTCCTGCAATCGGCGATCGAAAAACTCTCCTCCCAGAGAAAGCGGGAGAGCAGCGACGACGCGCTCTCCGGCAATATCCTTGTGGACAGCGGCGCATGGGGCAGCGAACAAAAATTTTCTGACAAACTGCGGCTCATCTCCAAGGCGACGGAGGAGCATGAGGCATTGGAGATCGACTACGTTGCGCGCGACGGAAAACGCACGCGCCGCGTCATTTTGCCCCACCTGCTCGTCTATAAGCAGAATATCTGGTATGTGTATGCGTTCTGCCGCCTTCGGGAGGAATTCCGCCTGTTCAAGATCGGGCGCATGCGCTCCATCTATCTGACGGGCGAGACCTTCCAGCCCATCCCCTTTTCCAAAAAGGATGTGCCTCTTTCCTTCTGGACGGACGGCGAAAAGTGCGTGGAGGCACGCTTTCGCATCTTAAAAGAGGTGCTGCCCTTTGCCGAGGAGTGGCTGGGCATTGAGAATGTGTACGAGCGGGAGGGAAACTTCTATGCGGACGTGACGCTCCCGGACGACGAATCGCTCATCGGCAAGATCTTATCTGCGGGCGCGGGCTTTCAGGTCCTCTCCCCCGTCTCGCTCGCCGACCGCGTAAAAGCCGAGGCAAAGAAAATTTTCGAGAGTTATTGAAAAATATAGAAATATGGGCTGCCTCCAAAATGGAAACAGCCCATATTTCATAATCCCTGAAATTCCGCAACGACTGTAAGCGTAGGCGTTGTTACTGTTCTTTGTGCAACTGTTCCGTCCGCTGTGCGATAAGAGAAGGTGTATGTCACTTGTACTTCCACCGTCATCTCATCCCTGCCCGATGCATTGATCGTAGCGCTTGCCGACGAAAGATAACGATATTCGGAAACACTTGCCGTGCGCTCCTGATTATCGAACATAAAAACCCTGGCGAGCTTAAATACATACATCGTTGAGACACTCACACTGCTGTCAGTATCAGTCAGCGCTCCCGCAATCTTTCCTCCGGAGATTTCTACGGTTGCCGAATGATCGTATTTGCTATTATACCAACTCCCGCCATTCTTGACCTTAGACTTCCCTGTAACATTTGCTTGTAAATTACTCATCCAAAGTGCAGAGACCGTGGTCTCGTTGCCACCGCCCGTATAGGAAAGGCTGGTTACTTCCGTCAAACCATTTTCACCCACCATGTACCAACCGAGGAAGGTATAGCCATCCGCAGCAGGCGTCTCGAGCGTATAGGTCATGTCGAACGTGGCTTCCGCAGTCGTAACGTTTGTTGCCTCGCCCAGCGTGAAGGCAACGCCGTTGCTCGTATAGATGACCGTGTCGGGCGTAAGCGGGATGAGGATGGTCGCGCCGTTTGCAAGCAGATCAAGTTCCGTCCCATTCCAAGCCACCTGCGAATCGCCGACCACAGCGCCGAGATCAAACACATTGTTTTGCGTGCCGACCGTGAACGTATGGCTGCTTTCTCCCCACCTGATCTCAACCTTGGCGTCATAATCCATCTGCATCGCAAGGGTATAGCTGCCGTCTGCTTGCAGCGTCCAATCATCGCCCAACTTTTCGGGAGAGACAAATGTTACGTCATAGCGTTTCGGCGTATATGCTGCCGAGATCGTCCCGTCCTCCGCGATCGAATCGCTCCAGGCAAGCGCGTAACCCTCGCGCGCATACCCGCTCAAATCGGGATAGGAAAGCTGCGAAAGCATGGAACTGCCATCATACCACACTGTCTGCTCGCCGAGCACTTCGCCCTCCAGCGTATAGCGGATGGTCTTTTGTTCAGGGACAATGTAATAATTCTCTGCCTGCGCAGACCAGTCATAGGACGCGAAATCGACATTCTCAAATTGAGCGGCGATATCGTCTGTGAGGTCGGAGTACCCTTCTTCCCATGTGTTCATCGGGTTGCGGAAGGCAAGGTTTGCCGTGAGATCGATAATACTCACAAGTTTTGTGGTAACATCGAGCGTGCGCAAAACGTTGTCTGTCCCGTTGTACTGCTCCGAACCGAGCGTGATACCGATATCGGAGAGAACGCTGTCCGTCAGGTAGTTGCCGTTCATCGTGAGCACCCAATTTCCGCCCGTTCCGTCCGCCTTGGCAGTATAGCTGTACGATTTGAGGTAGTTATACAGCACAACACCGTAGTCCTCAATCACTGTCTCCGGAGGTGTGCTGCCCGGTTTGATCTGAGAGGCAATTAAATCTGTCAAATTGAGAATGTATTTAAGCTGGTTTAAAATATCTGCAAAGAAGCTGCTCAACGGCATGACGCGATAGTTCACGATATTACAATCCGTCCATCCGAGGCCAAGACGAGTCGTCTGTGTGCGCCTCATGTATGCCATGCCGTCAAAGATGGTCATCTCAAATGTCGTATCGCCGTTGGTGACACCAAATACTGCAGGAATTTCCAGCTTTATGTTGGCAGAAATATTGCCGTTTTCATCAAGGGAGACAGTAATACCCGGAATTTGCGCCGTAATATTCAAAATCCCTATCACTGAAACCGTTGCCGTGCCGCTGATATAGAAGCTGTCATTGAGCGCGTAGCCGTCCTGCGTTTTATGCGTTGCGGAGAGCGCAAGGGACTTCAGCAGATCGTCCACGCCCGCGAAGGTGTAGTTTTGATAGTTTGCAAAGGTGATGTTTGCGATCTGCTCGCCGCTCTGCGTGACGGTTGCAACGTTGCCGTCATTGACAAGCGTGAGCGCCGCGTAATCAAAGGCAAAGGGAATGCTCGTGCGCTCCGCGTTGCTGTTGCCGTAGATATTGGACAGCGCGATCGCCGTGAGGTAGCTCTCACCCTCCCTGTCCGTCTTGCTCATGGTAATGGTGAGCGGCTGCATCCCCTCCCCGCCAAAGACGAGGTCGGAATTGAGCCGGAGCGTGAACTGCACTTCGCCGTTGTCGCCATAACTGAGCCCGAACGATTTGAGATAGGCAGCAGGATCGACCGCCATACTGCCGAGGTCGACGTCCTCCAACGCGCCGCTGACGGTATCCGAGACGCCCCCAA
The DNA here is from genome assembly GCA_019116405.1 of Candidatus Gallimonas intestinigallinarum. Next base: position 4,460 of record DXBS01000101.1, read on the forward strand.
GCATCGTTTCGAGCTTTTCCCTGATACCGAGCGTGTTCATCAGCATATCGCCGACCGCCGCAAACTGTCCCGCCTCGTCCGGCGTGAGCCATTTGTCGACGAGGTATTCATCCAGCACGGTAAAGAGCGCCGCAACCGCTTTTTCCGGCACGCCCATGCCAACGAGGAACTTATCCAGCACGCCGCCCTCTCCGCCGACCAGCGACAGCCCGCCCGAGAGCAGGGTCATCACGTCGCTTGCCGAAACCGCAAAGCGCAGCGGGTTGGACGCCGTGTTACTGTCAGGCAGGAACTTGGAGAGGCTGACAAAGAATTCGAGCTCACGATCGCCGTTGGAATCAAGCATCCAGAATTCAAAGTTGAGATCGGTGCCCGCTTCGTCCTTCTCATCCAGAAGCAGATTGAAGTAGAGGTAGGCATCGGGATCGACGGTGATCACCTTGCCCTGCGTATCCACGACGATCGGGAAGCCCGCGCCGCTAAGCCCCGAATGATAGACGAGCTTTCCGTCGATCGTAAACTTGGTGCTTTCGTCCGCCGTATTGACGGTGACGCCGTCCGTAAAGGCAATGGACAGATCGGGGGAAGCGAGCGTGCCCACCGCCGCGCCGACAAAATCAATGAGTTCGCAGAGATCGCGCACCGTAAGATATTCGCGCTGCACCTGCACGGTCTCCCCTTCGGATGCGCAAACCTGAAGCATGCCGCCGAGGGACACGCCGCCCAGTGCAAAATCGTTCACATAGAGTGCAACGCCGCGCTGCGCCATGCACAAATCGAGGACCGCGCCGCTCAAAGTGATGGTCGCAATGCTGCCCTCCCGATCGGATGCGCCACCCAAACTCAGCTGCTGAAGCAGGGACTGCAAATCAAGCGATGCCAAAAGGTCGGTGACCGCAGCTCCCGCACCCAGCTGCGAACCAAGCTCCTCCGCCTGTGCAGGAAGGAAACTTCCGTTTGCCGCCGAGCGGTTGACAATTTCGGCAATGCGCGCATACACGTCCGCGAAGGTGGCCTTGAGATCCTCCAGTTCGCTGTAGGAAAGTTCCACCGCAAGCGTGCCGAACACAATGCGGACGCGGTTTTCGTTTGCGTCGACGCTGACGGAGAGCTTCGTCTCGCCCACCGTCACCGTGAGATCGGCGCAGAGGGCGATCCCGTTCTTCCAGGAGAGCACGCCGTTCTCAACGGCAACATCGAGCGCAAGATCGCCGTAGACGACGTCAAGGGAGCCGCTGAGCGCAATTTCCTGCTTTGTGAGGACAGTCATGATCTCGTCAAACAGAGGCGTGACGTCCACATAGTTACGATAGGAACCGCCGTCCACTTCAAAGGGCACGCCGGGAGAGAGGGACAGGGTCAGCCCGCGCGCCTCGATGCGCACGCCGCGCGAAAACAGGCTGAGCTGCACGTCGCCGAGCGCCAGATCGATTCCGAAGAGGGACAACAGCTGCGTCGCATCCGCACGGATGCCGTCCTCCGTGACAGTCAACAGCGTAGAGAGATCGAGCGAAAGCAGCTTGGTTAAAAGCTCCTGCACGTCAATGCTCTCATCCGTCTGCGGCATGTCGCCGAGCAACTCAGAGAGGAACGCCGTCAGTTCGGAAGCCGTCGCGCGGATCCTGATGCCGTCAAAATTGCAGAAGATATCGCCGTCGGGGTCGTATGCAAAGGAAAGCCCCTTGCGTACACCTTTAACGTCAATGTTCATGCCGCATGCCACGCTCTCAGATGCAAGGTCGAAAGCGAGAGTGCCTGCAAGGCGGATGTCCTCATCGGGCGACGTGTAAGAGATCTCCAGCATCCATGCCTTCGCCTGCACAAGTTGCATGATCGCTTCGATCCAGGGGCCGACGTCCACATAGTCCGCGTAGTCCCCTGCCGTGACCGTGAACGCCTGCGTGGGCGCAAGGGCAATGTCCGCTCCAAGCGCGGAGACTGCCACGCCGTCATCTGTACGTGTGAGCTCCACGTCTCCGATGCTCAGATCCACCCCGAGGAGTGCAAGCAACTGCGTCGCATCCAACGTAATGCCGTCGTTCGTGAGCGTGATCACTTCCGACAGATCGAGCGAGAAAAGCGCCGTGAGCAATTCGTAGGTGTCGACGTTTGTTTCGGGTGTTTTAACGGTGAACAGCCCGCCGAGCAGGTCCATGACCTCTGCAACGGACGCCTT
>DXBS01000102.1 GCA_019116405.1 Candidatus Gallimonas intestinigallinarum
TATGGTAAAATGGTGGTAGTTCATACAAGTCTCCTCTGGTGTAAATTTGGTTTCGCAACTTTATTATACCACAGATTTGTATGAACTCCTTTTTTTTCTCTCAACTGTTGCACTTAATAGTATAATTCACCGCATGAAGCAAGGACTCCCGCTAACGCGGGAGTCCTTCTTGTCATAAAATCGCAATACGTTCCTGAAAAAATGTGCCATCAAAAATTAAAAGTGCGGGCGTATGTTTTTTGCGCGTTGTATTGACAAGGCGTATTTTGTCTGTTACAATAGGAGCAACAAAGGAGAACAATAATATGTATGATTATCTGGTCGTCGGAAGCGGTCTGTTCGGCGCGATCTGCGCCTATGAACTTTCGCGCGCGGGAAAACGCGTGTACGTCATTGAAAAACGCAAGCATATCGGCGGAAATATCTACACGGAGAAGGTGGAGGGCATCAACGTACACCGCTATGGGGCGCATATTTTCCACACGTCGGATAGGGCGGTCTGGGAGTATGTCAACCGCTTTGCCGAGTTCAACCGTTTTATCAATCAGCCCGTCGCACGGTACAAGGATGAATGCTACAATCTTCCCTTCAACATGAACACCTTTACCAAGCTCTGGCGGGACGTGTTCACGCCGGCGGAGGCGGAGGCGCGCATCGCCGAGGAGCGCGGCAAGGACTATGTCGAAGAGCCGAAAAATTTAGAGGAGCAGGCGATCAATCTGGTCGGCAGGACGATCTACGAAAAGCTGGTCAAAGGGTACACGGAGAAGCAGTGGGGGAGAAAATGCACCGAACTCCCCGCCTTCATCATCAAGCGCCTGCCCGTGCGCTTCACCTTCGACAATAACTATTTCAACGATACCTATCAGGGCATACCCGTTGGGGGATATACCAAGATCATCGCAAAACTGCTTGCTAGTGTCGAAGTGGAGCTGGGCTGCGACTTTTTGAGCGACAGACAGAAATATCGTTCCATGGCGCACCGCATCATCTATACAGGGCCGATTGATGCATATTACGATGAGTGCTTCGGTCCATTGGAATACCGCTCCGTGCGCTTTGAAACGGAAGTACTGGATATGCCCAACTATCAGGGCAACGCAGTCATCAACTATACGGCTGCTGACGTGCCGTTCACGCGCATCATCGAACACAAGCACTTCGAGTTCGGCACGCAGCCCAAGACGGTCATCTCGCGCGAGTACTCTGCCGAGTGGAAGCCGGGCGACGAGCCGTACTATCCCGTCAACGACGAAAAGAACAGCGCGCTCTATGAAAAGTACCGCGCCCTCGCCGAGAAGGATAAAAACGTGCTGTTCGGCGGCAGGCTGGGGCAATATAGGTATTACGATATGGACGACACCGTTGCCGCAGCGCTTGCGGCGGTCAAGGCGGAGCTTGGACGCTGAAATTGTCAATTTTGTAAAGCAATAAATTTTTTTCTTAAAATTTTTGAAAACTACTTCCCATTTCCAGCAATTTGTAGTATAATGGTAAAAAATTCAAAAAGGAGAGAATTATGGCAAAGAAAGCAAAAAAGGTCGGACTTTTTGACATCATTATGATAATCGCCTCTGCAATCGGACTTGTCCTTGCGGTTATCGGTCTCTGCATTCCGTTCTTTTCGCAGGTGACGGAATCCATCGTTGGCAACCCGGATCCGGAAACATTTGGACTGTTCGCTGACTTTGAGGCGCTGGAAGCCTTGATGGAAGGCGATCTTACGATTGCCGTCGTGCAGGCATTCGCGATCATCTCACTCATCGTCACCGCGCTCGCGTCTGTGCTCGTCATTCTCGGCAAGCTCGGTTTCATCAAAGTGGGCTTTTTAACGAGACTTATCTTCGCAATCGTGACGGTTGTGCTGGCGGTCCTCGTCGTGGTGTTCGCTGCGACGTATGCAGCGCAGTCGCCCCTGAATTTGGATGTGGGAGAACTTGGAAGCACGTCCTTTGTGGCTTCCGCAGGCGCCTATCTCATGATGGTCGGCGGGATCGTCGCTGGTGTTTCGCTGTTCCTGTCCAAACTCAAATAATTTACTCACATATGAGGAAATGCGCCGCCCGGTCGGGCGGCGCATCCATTTTAAGCCCGGCGCCCCGCTCATTGAGCGGGGCGCCGGGCTATGCAAATATCGTTCATTTTCAGTCCGCAAATTGTGCGAGCAGGTCGTTCATGTCGTACAGTCCTGCGGGCTGTCCGATCAGCCACTGCGCCGCGCGGAGCGCACCGACGGCGAATACCTTGCGGCTGCGCGCCGAGTGCGAAAGGGTGACGATCTCGTCCTCTCCCGCAAACATGACCTCGTGTTCGCCGACGATCGTGCCGCCGCGTACGGCATGAATGCCGATCTCGCTTTTCTTGCGCTCACCGACCATGCCGTGTCGTCCGTAGACGTTCTCCTTGCCGCCGCCCAGCCCCTCGTTCACGCTTGCAGCGAGCATGAGCGCCGTGCCGGAAGGGGCGTCCTTTTTGGTGTGATGGTGCCGCTCGACGATCTCCACGTCAAAGTCGTCGCCTAAGACTTGCGCCGCCTTTTTGGCGAGCATCTGCAAGAGGTTGATGCCCAGCGAGAAGTTGCCCGTCTTGAATACGGGAATGACCTTTGCCGCCTCATCGATTTTTGTCAGGTCGTCCTGCGTAAATCCCGTCGCGGCTAAAACGATGGGAAGGTTGTTTGCAAGGCAATCGCCGAGATGCTCCTCAAGCCCCGCCGCAGAGGAGAAGTCCACCACGACGTCTGCCTGTTCTTTGACCTCGGCAAGCGAATGATAGAGGGGATAGGGCAGGGAGGCGTCCACAATGTCCACGCCTGCGACAATTGTTGTGCCGCGTTCCGCAGCAGCCTCGGTCACGTTTTTCCCCATGCGCCCGCAGGCGCCGCAGAGAATGATCTTCATGCCTTCACCTCCGCAAAGGGCGCGAGCGCCGCGCGCAGGATGTCCGCGTGCTTCGCTTCAAGCGGGGTGAGGGGCAGACGGGGGATGCCCGCGTCAAAGCCGAGCATTGCCATGCCTGCCTTGGCGGGGATGGGATTGACCTCGATAAAGCAGGCATGTGTGAGATCAAAGAGTGCGTCATTGAGCTTATTTGCCTGTGCGAGGTCGCCCTCCAGGGCGCAGGTGACCATTTTCTTTACCTGCGCGGGGATGAGATTGGACAGTACCGAGATAACTGCCGTCCCGCCGACGCAGAGGATGGGCAGATTGAGCGCGTCTTCGCCCGAATACAGGTCGCACTTGCCGCGGATGCGGCGCGCCGTATCCAGAACCTGCGACATATTGCCGCTCGCTTCCTTGATGCCTGCCATGTTGGGAATGTCTGCAATGCGCTCCATCGTCTCGGGCAGGATATTGACGCCCGTGCGGCCCGGCACGTTGTAGCAGATGACGGGAAGGTGCGTCGCGCCGCAGATCGCCTTGTAGTACTCCATAAGTCCGTTCTGCGTGCACTTGTTGTAGTAGGGCGTCACGGCAAGGATGCCATCCGCGCCCAACTCGGTTGCAAGTCGCGTCATATGTATCGCCTTTTGGGTGCAGTTGCCGCCCGTGCCGAAGATGAGCTTGACGCGCCCCGCGTTCTTTTGGACGGCATAGCGCATCAACGCTTCTTTTTCTTCCTCGGTCATCGTGGCAGGCTCGCCCGTCGTGCCGAGCACGACGAGCGCGTCCGTCCCGCCTGCGATCTGATATTCCATCATTTCGCCAAAGACGTCAAAATTGATGCCGTCCTCGGTGAAGGGGGTGATCATGGCAGTCGCGCTGCCCCGTAAAAATCCTGTCATATCGTCTCCTTGCCGCGCTTCATCCTATGACGCGCGCCGCATTTCTGTCAATCGAAATATCCCTTCGCCGCGAGAAGCTCTGCCAGCAGCACCGCGCCGCCGGCAGCACCGCGCAGCGTGTTGTGCGAAAGCCCTATAAACTTGTAGTCGAACAGCACGTCCTCCCTGAGGCGGCCCGCGCAGACCGCCATACCGTTTTCCGTCATGCGGTCCAGCTTCGCCTGGGGGCGGTTGTCCTCCTCAAAGTAGTGGATGAACTGCTTGGGGGCGGAGGGCAGAGCAAGCGCCTGCGGCGCGCCCGAATATTCCGCCCATGCAGAGAGGATCTCTTCCTTGGTGGGCTTTTTCTCAAATGACACGAACACTGCCGCCGTGTGACCGTCGGAGACGGGCACGCGCAGACACTGCGAGGTGATGACGGGCCCTTTTGCATTGACGATCGTACCGCCCTCTACATGCCCCCAGATCTTGAGCGGCTCTTCTTCGCTCTTTTGCTCCTCGCCGCCGATATAGGGGATGATGTTATCCACGATCTCGGGCATGGTCTCAAACGTCTTGCCTGCGCCGGAGATCGCCTGATAGGTCGTGACGGCGGCGCATCTGATGCCGAACTTCATCAAAGGATGCAGGAGGGGGACATAGGACTGCAGCGAGCAGTTGCTCTTGACGGCGA
>DXBS01000103.1 GCA_019116405.1 Candidatus Gallimonas intestinigallinarum
AAAGAGAAGAAACAACAGCACCTCGTAAAAATATTTTCGAAGAAAAGATTTTTGCGAAGAGGAGCGGCAGGCATTCGGGCAAAGTATTTGGCTTTGCCAAATACTTGCGATCTTTGCCTTGCCGCGACGAATGGGAGGTGCCCCGAAGGGGCGGAAGGGTTACACAAAACCCTGATTTCTCCGCAAGAAATTACAGGACGTACTTCTTGAGATCGCGGTCCTTGGTGATCTTGGCAAGGTGCTCTTCGACGTACTTCCTGTCGATCTCGACAGTCACGACGGGATAGTCGCCGCCGCCCGCGTTGAAGGAGATGTCCTCGAGCAAAAATTCCATAACGGTGTGCAGTCTGCGCGCGCCGATATCCTCGCTCGTGAGGTTGATCTCCTCGGAGATCTCCGCGATCGCCTCGATGGCGTCGGGCGTGAACTTCAGGTCGATATGGTCGACGGCAAGCAGCATCGCGTACTGCTGCGTGATGGAGTGCTCGGTGTTGGTCAGAATATCGATGAAATCCTGCTTCGTCAGGCTGGAGAGCTCCACAGAGACGGGGAAACGCCCCTGCAATTCGGGGATGAGATCCTCCACCCTTGCGACGTGGAAGGCGCCCGCGGCAATGAAGAGCATGTAGTCCGTCTTGACCGCGCCGTACTTGGTCATGACCGTGCTGCCCTCGACGATGGGCAGAATATCGCGCTGGACGCCCTCGCGCGAGACGTCCGCCCCGCCCGTGTTGCCCTTTGCCGCGATCTTGTCGATCTCATCGATGAAGATGATGCCGTCGTTTTCGGCGCGGCGCAGCGCCTCTTCGGTGACGGCGTCGTTGTCGATGAGCTTTTCGGATTCCTCAGCAATGAACAGCTTCATCGCCTCGGACACGGTGAGCTTGCGCTTCTTTTTCTTGGCGGGCAGCATCTCGCCGAAGATAGAGCCGAGATTGATCGCAGCCCCGCCCGGGACAAGTTCCATGTTCTTGGGCTCGTCTTTGACCTCCGCCTCGATGACGAGCTTATCGAACGTCCCCTTGCGCAGGGAATCGAGGAGATTTTGTTCAAACACCTCGCGCGCGGTTTCGCCGCGGTCGTTCTTCTTGACCTCTGCGAGGATCTTGACCATCTTCTTTTCGGCGGCGTCGGTCGCCTTGACGGAGACCTCCGCCGTCTTTTCGTCCTTGACGAGACGGACGGCGCACTCGACGAGGTCGCGCACCATGCCCTCCACGTCCTTGCCGACGTAGCCGACTTCGGTGTACTTGGTCGCCTCGACCTTGATGAAGGGCGCCTTGACGAGCTTGGCGAGGCGGCGGGCGATCTCCGTTTTACCGACACCCGTGGGTCCCTTCATGATGATATTCTTGGGCGTGATCTCCTCGCGCAGCTCCTTACTCAGCTGCGAGCGGCGATAGCGGTTGCGAAGCGCAATGGCGACCGCCTTTTTCGCCTCATCCTGCCCGATGATGTGCTTATTGAGTTCGGTTACGATCTGTCTGGGTGATAAATCCATAAAAAACACTCCTTTTATATTCACGAATTTTCTCACGCAAAGGCGTGACAAAATTCCGTGATCTGAGGAAGAGGCTGCCGGCACGGAGCACGCTCCTGACGGCACCTCTTCCTCTGCGGGCGAACCTTAAGGGCTTACCATTATAGTTCGCCCGCATTCACCATCTCCACCCATGCTGCGTGAGCAGCAAATGGGGGCATACTGCGGAGGGAAACCCTCCTTGTATCTGAGATTATACTCCCCTCATCCGTCGGCTATCGCCGCCACCTTCTCCCGAGGGAGAAGGCTTGAGAAGTTGGCGTCCTTTGCTATCATTTATGGCGCAAGCAGGGTTTCCCTGCGTTAGCGCGCCTCAATTTGCCAACCCTTTGGCTTGAGGGGAAAAAGTGAATGCGCAGGGGCTAAATTGTAAGCCCTTAAAATCCCTGCGCAGAGAGAAAACGAGCCGCTGTCTCGTCGCGGCGGCGTTTTCTCTGAACCTCACGGCGAAGATTTTTGCCTTTGCAAAAAGATTCGCGTGAACTTCTTTACACCGTCTCGCAAATGATATTGTCGTTGGTGAACACGCAGATCTCAGAGGCGATCTTGAGGGACTTGCGCGCGATCTCCTCGGCGGAGAAGTCCGTGTTCTGCGCGAGCGCGCGCGCCGCGGCGAGCGCATAGTTGCCGCCCGAACCGATCGCGCAGATGCCCTCGTCCGGTTCGATGACCTCGCCCGTGCCCGAGAGAATGAGCAGCGTGTCCTTGTCGGCGGTGATCATCATCGCCTCCAGACGCCTGCCCACCTTGTCGCTGCGCCAGAGCTCTGCGAGCTCGACTGCCGAGCGCATCAGATTGCCCGAGAACTTGTTGAGCATCCCTTCAAAGCGCTCGGAGAGCGCAAAGGCGTCCGTCACGCTGCCGGCAAACCCCAGAATGACCTTGCCGCCAAAGATGCGGCGCACCTTGTGCGCGGTGTTCTTAAAGATGACGCTCTCGCCCATGGTGACTTGTCCGTCGCCCGCGATCGCCGTCACGCCGTCCTTTTTGACGGCACAGATGGTTGTTGCGTGGAACTCCATATTTTCCTCCTCTTATTTGGCAAGTGCGGCGCGCACGAGATCGATCTCCCCCAGCGCGCGCTCTGCCAACAGACGCTTTTTCTCTTTTTTATCGCGCACGTCCAGTCCCCGCAGAATGCCGTAATTGGCATTCATTGGCTGGAAGTGCTTGTTTTCCGCCGCGATATAGCGCGACAGCGCACCCATGACGCAGGCATCCGAAGGTACGATCGGCGGCTTGCCGTGCAGTTTCCTCCAATAATGGATGCCCGCAAGCATCCCGCTCATCGCACTCTCGACGTACCCCTCCACGCCCGTGATCTGCCCCGCAAAGAAGAGCATGGGCGCATCCTTGACGGAAAAATCGGCGCTCAGGACGCGGGGCGCGTCCAGAAAGGTGTTGCGATGCATGACGCCGTAGCGCACGAACTCCGCATGTTTCAGGGCGGGGATGAGGGAAAAGACGCGCTTTTGCTCGCCGAACTTCAGATTGGTCTGACAGCCGACCAGTCCCAAAAGCGACCCTTCCGCATTCTCCCTGCGCAGCTGCAATACGGCGTACGGCCGCCTGCCGCTCTCGTCCGCAAGCCCGACGGGCTTGAAGGTGCCGAAGCGCAGCGCGTCCCTGCCGCGCGACGCCATGACCTCGACAGGCATGCACCCCTCGAAGATCTCCCGCCTTTCAAAGTCTTTCAGCGTGACTTTCTCGGCGGCGAGCAGCTCGGTGACGAACGTTTCGTACTCCTCTTTGGTCATGGGACAGTTGACGTAGTCTCCCGTACCCCTGCCGTAGCGGTCCGCCGTGAACGCGGCAGAGGAGTCGATACTCTCCGCCGTGACGATGGGCGCGGTCGCATCGTAAAAGTGCAGCCCTCCGCCGAAGCGCGCCCCGATCGCCGCATACAATGCGCCCTCCGTCAGCGGTCCCGTCGCGACGATGCCCGCCTCGGGAAGGGACGTCTGTTCGCGGCAGACAATGTGAATGTTGGGGTGTTGGCGCAATTTTTGCGTGACGTATGCCGAAAACTTGTCCCGATCGACGGCGAGCGCCCCGCCCGCGGGGACGCGCGTCCTGTCCGCCGCCTCCATGGTGAGAGACCCGAGCCGGCGCATCTCCTCCTTTAATAGTCCGCAGGCGTTGCCCCAGACGTCGTCGCTCTTTAAGGAATTGGAACAGACGAGCTCGCAAAAGGCATCCGACGTATGCGCGGG
>DXBS01000104.1 GCA_019116405.1 Candidatus Gallimonas intestinigallinarum
AAAGAGAAGAAACAACAGCACCTCGTAAAAATATTTTCGAAGAAAAGATTTTTGCGAAGAGGAGCGGCAGGCATTCGGGCAAAGTATTTGGCTTTGCCAAATACTTGCGATCTTTGCCTTGCCGCGACGAAGGGGAGGTGCCCCGAAGGGGCGGAGGGGTTTATCTTCCCGCCCCCGGAAGAAGCACTGCCGCAGGCAGCAACGATGTTTGCGCAAAAGTGCGACCGGCATTAGATTTGATTTAGATTATACCATTTTTTTCGGGAAAACACAATAGTTTGAAGGCGGCGCAGCAAAAAAAGTGCGGTGCAGACCTTGCCGCACCGCGCCCCTTCTCCCTCCTTCGGGAACTTTCCTCTTTTTTCGCCCATTTACTCGCGCTCAACGGTCACGACGGGCTCGTAGTCCCCGAGCACGCGTACCGCCTGTTCGACGGATGAACGGAGTTCGCCGTCCTGAACGGGGCAGTCAAAGGGAATACCCACTTCGAATACGACCTTTGTCCGCGCCCCGCGCAGCAGGCGGAAATCGTGGATGTTCATGCCCTCCGCCATACCCTCGACGGCGGCGCGCACGCGTTCTTCCAGCTCCTTTGCCTCCGCGTCATCGGGCACGACGGGGTCGAGGTGCAGGGTAAGCTGCACGCCCGTTTCCTCCTGCACGGCGCGCTCCAGCCCGTCCAGCACGGTGTGCGAGGTGAGCGCGGGAAGGTTTGCATCCATCTCGACGTGCGCCGTCGCAAACGTGGCGTCCCGCCCGTAGCCGTACACGCGGATATCGTGCACGCCGCGCACGCCCTCGCCCGCGAGCAGCATCTCCCGAATGCGCGCCACGAGCTGTGCGTCGGGCGCCTGCCCCAAAAGTTTGGAACCCGCCTCTTTTAACAGTTTGACGCCCTGCCATGCGATGAACACGGCGACCAGAATGCCGATCCAGCCGTCAGCGGCAAAGTCCGTGAACTGCGAGATGAGCGCGCCCGCAAGCACGGCGAGCGTCGCAATGCAATCGCAGGCGCTGTCCGTTGCCGCCGCGCGCAGGGGATCGGAGCCCGTCTTCTTTGCGGCGATGCGGTACATGACAAACATGCCCGCCTTGACGGCGACCGAGATGCCCAGCACGAGATACACCCACCATACGGCGACGCTCTCCGCCCCGCCCAGTACCTTTTCGATGGATTCGCGCGCGAGTTCGACGGCGAGCACCAGCACGAGAAAGGCGATGCACATAGTCGCAACGTACTCCGCGCGCCCGTGCCCGTAGGGGTGCTCCCTGTCCGCGGGCTTGCCCGCAACGCGGAAGGAAATGAGCGCCACGATGCTCCCGCCGCTGTCACTCAGATTGTTGACGCCGTCCGCGAGCACGGACAGCAGCCCCGTCAGCGCGCCCGCGGCGATCTTGCCCGCTGCAAGGAGCAAGTTACAGACAAGCCCCGCAATGCCCGCGCGCGTCTCCGGAGAAATTGCCTTTGCCTTCATAATACCCTATATTATACGCCAAGCGACGTACGCTGTCAACTCCGAACGCCCCAAAATGTCCGCCGCAGAACAACCGCGGCGGGCAGATGGCGAACCGCATGATGAAAAAAATTTTCTTTGCCGCAATACTTGCAAACCGGAAGTAAGTGTGATATCCTCATTCTGAATTCAGGCAAATCGCAGGCGTATCCCCTCATGGATGCGCACCGCGTATGACCTGCGAAACAAGGTGAAAATGATGAAACGCAAATTTTGGCCGGCAGCGATGACGGCGCTCATGGCGCTTCTGCTCACATGCGGGTTTGCCGCCTGCGCCGACACGGGAGACACAGGAAACGACAACCCCAACGACAACCCCGATACCCCCGAGGAGCCCTTACAGGCGACGGAGGGATTGGTATTCACGCTCAGTCAAGATGGGACGGAGTACTTCGTGACCGACTACACGGGCACTGCCGCCGAGGTATATGTGCCCGCCACCCATGAGGGGCTGCCCGTCACGACCATCCGCCATTACGGCGATGGGGACGCGTTTGCGTATTGCAAGCAACTGACAAGCGTCACGCTTCCGGACAGCATTACAAGCATCGGAGGCGGCGCCTTCCTGGCCTGCTCGCAATTGACAAGCGTCACGCTTCCCGACAGCCTCGTCAGCATCGGAGAGGACGCGTTCGCCCATTGCGAAAACCTTGCGAGCGTCACACTCCCCGAAAGCCTTGTCAGTATCGGAAACGCCGTGTTCCAATCCTGCACCACGTTAACGAACATCCACATTCCCGCAGGCATCATGTACATCGGCGAGGCGGTCTTTGAACTGTGCAACGATCTGGAGAGCATCACCGTAGCGGAAAACAATGCATTTTATGCCGCCCGGGACGGGATTTTGTACAACAAGGACATGACGCAGTTCATCCACGCCCCCGCGGCAATCGGGGGCAGCGTCACCGTTCCGGGCAGTATTACAAGCATCGGCACGTACGTGTTCTCCCGCTGCATCCATTTGCAGAGCCTGACCATCGAGGAGGGCGTGGAAAGAATTGAAAGCCAAGCGTTTTGGCTCAACTCTGGTCTGACGAGCGTCACGATCCCGGACAGCGTCTGGTTTATCGGCTCTGCCGCGTTTGCAAATTGTGAAAATCTGGCAGAAATCACGATCAATGGAAGCGTCGAATACATGGCTGCGGGTGCATTTTTCAATACGGCATATTACAACGACGCGGACAACTGGGAGAACGGCGTCCTCTATATCGGCTCCCATCTGATTGAGGCGCAGGATACGCTCTCGGGCACGTATTCCGTCAAGCAGGGCACCACGGTCATTGCGTACAACGCCTTCGAGAACAGAGCGATCACGGGCATTACGCTCCCGGACAGCGTCACCCATATCGGCGACAGGGCGTTCTATGCTTGTTACAACCTTCAACGTGCGGCATTGGGAAACGGCGTCGTCAGCATCGGCGCCTGGGCGTTCAACGAATGCAGCAACCTGCAAAGCATAACGGTAGGCAACACCGTCACGAGCATTGGGATCTTTGCATTCCGCAACACCGCATTCTTCAACGATGACGCGAACTGGGAGGACGGCATCCTCTTCCTCGGGAACTATCTGATCGCAGCACGGGAAACGCTCTCGGGCGCGTATACCGTCAGACAGGGCACTACGATTATTGCGGATGCCGCATTCGCCGATTGCATAAATCTGACGAGCGTCACGATCCCCGAGGGCGTCACACATATCGGCGCAAACGCCTTTGCGAACTGTTTTGCGTTGGCGAGCGTCGACATTCCGGACAGCGTCACGGGCATCGGGGATTCGGCATTCAGCAGCTGCAGCAGCCTCACGAGCATCACGATCCCCGAAGGCGTCACGCGTATCGGTGATTGGACATTTGTGGGCTGTGGCAATCTTGAAAGCGTCGTCCTGCCCGACAGCGTCACGAGCATCGGCTATGAGGCATTTATGGGCTGCGGCAGCCTTACAAGCATCGTCCTGCCCGCAAACCTCACGAGCATCGAGATAAGCGCATTCAGCGGGTGTTACGGCCTCACGAGCGTCACGATCCCCGAAAGCGTCGTGAGCATCGAAGATGGCGCGTTCAGCGGATGCACCGAACTTACAAGCGTGACGTTTGAAAATCCCGAGGGCTGGTATGTCAGCGAGGATGCGGAGGCCGGCACAGTCATTGAAAGCGATGACCTCTCCGACCCGGCAACGGCTGCAAGATATCTGACGGACATGTACTACTACTGCTACCACAACTGGATCCGGTTATCCTGATAATAAAATCATCTTTTCATGCGCGCCGCCGACGCTTTGCGTCGGCGGCGCGGATTGTTCCCATGTGAAAATGCGTCCGCTGCGTATAATCCCCGCGCCTGACGGCAATACTTTTGTTGCGGTGCGCAAAATGTCTGCCCGCTACATACAATGATAGCGGAGACCATGCACCCAAGAGTAACGTTATGATCGTCAAACGCGGAGAACTGTATTATGCCGACCTCTCCCCCGTCATCGGGAGCGAACAGGGCGGCGTGCGACCTGTGCTCGTCGTGCAGAACGATACGGGCAACAAATATTCCCCCACCGTCATTGCGGCGGCGGTGACGAGCCGCATCCACAAGGCGCGGTTGCCCACGCACATCGAGCTCCCCCACGCCTTCGGCCTCCAGAAGGATTCCGTCATCCTGCTCGAGCAGATCCGCACCATCGACAAGAAGCGGCTGATGTCGCGCATCGGAGAACTCCCTCCTGCAACCATGAGCCGCGTTGACAGGGCCATCCTCATCAGTCTCGGCTTCGAGCCGCGCTCTGTCCGCTCGTGACGATGCCGCGGCGCTTGACTTTTTTGGAAAAAGCGCGTAAAATGGCGGCTATGGAAGTGATTTTGGCAAAGCAATCGGATCTGGAGATGCTCGACGGGCTGTATGCGGGCGCGCGGGCATTCATGCGGGAACACGGCAACGGAGGGCAGTGGGGCGACCATTACCCCTCCCGCGCGCTCCTTTTGGAGGACATCGCAAAGGAGCGGCTGTATCTCATGAAGGACGGAGACGAACTCTTGGGCGCCTTCGTCTTTTTCGTGGGCGAGGAACCCGCCTACCGCGCCATCGACGGCAAGTGGCTGACGGACCGCGCGCGCTGCGGCGTCATCCACCGCGTGGCTTCGGCGGGGAGAGGCGGCTTTTTGCGGCGCGTCGTCGAGTTTTGCGGGGCACGGGCGGAGGATCTGCGCATCGACACCCACCGCAACAACGCTCCCATGCGCGGGGCGCTCGAAAAGCTGGGCTTTACGGCGTGCGGCACCGTCATCGTCGACGACGGCACGGAACGAATTGCTTATGAGAGAGTTCACGACATTATTTTTGCCAAGCAAAAATAATGTTGTGAGAGATCCCTCTTGACAAATTAGCATAATTATGCTAAAATACAAATCGACAGGAGGTAGCTCATGAAACAGACGCATCGGATGATACGGCCGGTATCCGACCTCAGAAACAATTTTGCAGATATTTCACGTACCGTGCACGAGACGCAGCAGCCCGTGTTTCTGACCAGGAACGGCTTCGGGGATATGGTCGTTCTGAGCATGGAATGTTATGACGAGCTGCGGCTCGACAGCGAGATCTATCTGAAACTTGCCGAAACGGAACGCAACGAGAGTGAACAAAAGCGCTATAC